>JAEYSH010000239.1 GCA_023434825.1 Methanobacteriota archaeon
CTATTGATAGGGTTACTGATGCTTATTTTAAGCCAAATATGGCTGCATTAAAAGAGGAATATTTAAAAATACTTCCTGAATTAATTGTTCAAGATAAGAAAGAGATTAGATTAATTGAACCAGATGATTATAAGCAATTAAGAGATGATATGGAAAAAATGAAAGAAGAGCTCAATGAACAGAAATTTAAATCAGCACAATTAGAATCAATACTTGAAGCTGAAAGGTTTGAACAAGAAGATGAAGAGTTTAAAAGAGAATTTCTTGGAGAACAAGGATACAAAGAATATTTAAAGTCTAAAAAAGAGTAAATTATCCTTTATTATCTCTATATGTCTACTATTTTTATATTCCAATCAAAAGCTTAAAGCTTATATTATATTTTCTTAATTCCTGTCAGTAAATAGGCGGCTTCATCTACACCTAACAAGCTAACACTACGAATGTTTACAAGAAGCTTAGTTAAAGGATGCTGGATGTGGAGTAATTTCTACTTCGAGGTCAAGCTCTTCTAATTTAACATAGTCTTCAACTGATTTTAGGCATAGAAATGAAGTCTCTAACCTGTAAACGATTTTATTATAACGGAATTGAATTTATTAGAAGAATGAAAATGTGTTTTTACTTCATACATTGCTAGTGGAGTGTATACGGATTTGCTCATTTTTAATCATGGATTCTAGATTATATTCTTTAATTAGCAATAAGCCCTGTTATTTGAAGGTTTTTTCAATATATTCTAATTTTATCACGAGTAAAATTAGTTTAATCTTTTTTAAGGTGGGTCATAATAAATAAAGACTTTTATACTTTGAAGTCCATCATTATTTTTTATAATAATAACTTCCAAGCTTAATACTTGTAAATAGACGATTATTTTCAAATTCCCTTACCAATTCATCATCGATTGGTTCATTATTAAAAAAGATTTCCCAAAAAGATTTTTGCCAAGCAAGATACTCTTCAGATTTAAGAAATTCATCCATTCGGCTATTCATACATTAGATTATCAATAGAAGCTCTTAAATTACTTTTCCGTTAGAGAGCAATCACTCATTCAAGGGAATAGTGATAAAATTTCATAATTTACTTTTCAGATGCTCTTGCACTAAACCCATTAAATATAAAACCAGTATAACTAATGGTGTTAAAAAATGAAAGTAACTGATGCAGTGGTACGAAAATGCAAGAACGTAACCATATTAATAGACAAGAAGATGCGTGAACGTAGAATAGAACATGATAAATACATCATAATGCTAGATGAAAACACCCCATTTAACGGTGATGAGCCTGTTAAAATTATGCATAAGTCTGATTTTGAACAAATACAGAATATGGTTAAAAGGCTTAAGATTGAGCGTGATAGTTTTCAGGAGCAGAATATGGAGTTGAAGACTACTGTTGAGGTTCAAAAGAAGTTAATTGACAAGATTGAAAAAGTTGAAACTGTTAGTGAGGATAATTCTAAAGGATTTTTTAAAGGCTTTTTCTAACCATTTTTTTATTAATTGGAAAGAGATTAATTATAAGAAATATAATAGGGGTGTTAATATGAATATAGACATAAAAAAATGGGTGAATGAGAAATATATATTGTATGAAGAAATATTTGAATTCAAAGAATGTTATTGTTTAGAATTTTGCATTAAAAAGGATTTAAAAAAGTTTATTGACACATGCCTTAAACATAATGTGCCCTTTACTTTTTATCCTGAATATAAGATAGCAATATGTATTGAACATTTAAAATTATTAATTACAAAACAAAAGTTAGAAGAAGAGAGTAATCTATCTACTACTCAATCAAGGGTCTGCTTTTCAATACTTCCTTAATTTCATCATCAGATGTGCCTGTAGGAATTTTCTTTATTGTATGTATTTTATCCATTAGGTTAAATGTACGGGCCTTTGCGCTGCCTATTACAACATCGTATCTCATTGGAATTGTATTTATTCCTCTTATTAATTGATTTGTATCTTCTTCGGCATCTTCATCTATTTTACTTCCTAAAACAAAACAAACAAAATTTGTATCTTTAAGTTTTTCTGTACTCCTTAAGCGCCGGGCATAATCTTCAGCTTGCCTTAAATTATTTATAGTTAGTTTATGTCCTCCTCTTTTCAATTCTACAATTAAAACTTTATCATAACCTGAAATATTCCCGAGTTTATCGTATTTATAGCTATTATAGATGCTTGCAGAAGAATCAGGTAATGAAACAAAATCAGGTCTTTTATCTGATTCTTTTATATTGCCTCCACCGAATAATTTATTCATTACAGTTGAAAGCTTTTGATTAGAAGTAAAGTTAAAACCTTCATATTCTGGTCCAAAAATCCACAATCCTTTCTCAAAAAGGGGATGAAGTTCAGTTAATTCTTTAGTTTTAGGATTGTCCATAATTAACTCAATTTCCTCAATTAGAGCTATTCTAGAATGAAGCTCATCTAACACTATTTTAGCTTTTTTAATATCCCAATCACTTATAATCTCAGTCAGAGTATCAATATCTTCAATAGGAATATTTGCAAGTTGTTTAAGTAGTAAAAATCCAGTTCTAGATTCTTCCATTTTAATAAGAAGTTCAACTAATTTTTTGAAATCAGCTCTGGATATTCGTGGACAACTTTTTTGGATATTATCAATTGTTTCTCCAACTAAATCCAGAGAATAATCACTTAAACTAACTAGTTTTTCTCTATGTTCTTCAAGAACAATTATTTTAGATTCTTTTCGGGCGTCTTGCATTAATTCTTGAATTGAATTAAATATACAATTTTCAACATGTTTAAGTATTTTCTCGGTTCTTTCATTTTTTTTAAAGTCTGTCCATTCGGGGTTAACTTCATCTTTTAAAATATCGGCAAATATTAAAAAAGTATGTTTCTTAGCTGCAGGACTACGCCCATCCAAATAAGCCCCTTCTAAGCTTTCCCAAGAATTTTCTTTAACTTTTCTATCATTAACCCACCATGCTACACCATGATGCTTACTTAATCTACCTGCTTTTGAGCTTGATATTCGTAATATTTGGACTTTTTCTTCTTCACCGGGAATATGGCATTCTTTTTCAGTGGTAACATTACTTAAGTCAATTAATTTAATCTTACTATTATTAACATAAATTGAAAAGTCAGTATTAGTTATAAATTTAGAACCTAACAAATCTATTACATCTTGTTCGTTTATGTAATGATTAACTAGTTTACAGGATATTTTTGTACCATTACCTTCTTTATTTCCTTTTTTTATACAATTGAAATTAAAAGGGTCGGAACCTTTATTTGTTACTTTAAATGTATGACAATGTCCATTTTTCCAAGTATTCACGTAGTATTCATCAGAGAAGCAAAATAAACTATGTCTTCCTTTACCATTTCTACCAAATGCTCTTCTTTTTCGATGGATAGAAGGGTCAGGAGAATCTACTAATGAACCATTTTTATCAAGCCTATTATATCCTACTTCTTGCCAGATTTCTATAAACTCTTTTTTAGTCATTCCAGTTCCATTATCTTTAATTTCAAAGATATCTCCTTCCTTTGGCCAAGTTATGTATACTTTATTCGCACCAGCATCCCAAGAATTAGCTACCAATTCCACAAGAGCTATATTAGGGTCTGAAACAAGTTGGTTTGTAAACTCTTTAAATATTCGTTTATTATATGTTGGTCCAAAAGTTTTTTGAATGGAATTCTTAACCATTTTAACATCTTCTTAATTTTATGACTTAAATTCTAATTTTATATTATTTAATTATATCATTTTTTTAATCCAAATATTTATCAAATTTAAGATTGAGTTTATAATCAATATTTAACATATATTACAAAATGAAGAATAATAAAGCTTATAATTCACTTATAACTAGGAGTCCCATTAATGAAACTTGATACAAGAGAAACAATAAATGCAAGACCATTTTTAAAATGGGCTGGTGGAAAGACACAACTGTTAATTGAATTTCAAAATAGATTACCAGAAAGTATACGCGAGAAAAAATTAATTAATAATTATATTGAACCTTTTATTGGAGGAGGAGCAATGTTTTTCTTCCTTAAAAGGAATTACGAAGTTAAAAATTCAATTATAATGGATATAAATAAGGAATTAATTATTGGATATAAAACTTTAAAAAATGATTATAATGCAGTTATCGATAAATTATGCGCCATTGAAGAAACTTATCTTAAAAAAACAGATGATAAACGGAAAGAATTCTATTATAAGATAAGAGATGATTATAATGAACAGATGAAAGATTTTGATTATAAAAACTATGGAGAAAATTGGATTGATAGAACTAGTTTTTTAATTTTCATTAATAAAACATGCTTTAATGGTCTTTTTCGACAAAACTTAAAGGGAGGATTTAATGTTCCATTTGGACGTTATAAAAATCCCAAAATATGTGATAAGGATAATATTATTGAAGTAGGTAAGGCTTTAAAAAATACCGAAATTATTAATGGAGATTTTACTTTATCATCACACTATATTGAAAAAGAAAGCTTAGTTTATTTAGACCCTCCTTATAGGCCATTAAATAAAACTTCTAATTTTACCAGTTATTCAAAAGATGGATTCGATGATAATGACCAGCATAGATTAGCTCAATTTTTTAAAGAAATGGATAAGAAAGGAGCTTATTTAATGTTAAGCAATTCTGACCCAAAGAACGAGGACCCTGATGATGAATTTTTTGATAATCTTTATAAAGAATATAAAATAGAAAGAGTTCCAGCTAAAAGGTTCATTAATTGTGATGCTTCAAAAAGAGGAGAGATTAATGAGCTAATTATTAGAAACTATTAAGTGAGAGGGTATTATGGTTGCAGGATATATAATGAGTTTAGATAGCATTGAATCATTAGAAAAATATATATTCAATGGTATCTATTCAACAAAATTATCCACACCGTCTAATTATTGGAAAAAACATCATGAAGCTACTTTTGCTGACTATGCAACAATGCAACCTGGAGATAACATATACTTTTTCATTAAACGAAAAATATATGGTATCGGTGAAATAGTTCAAGTTGGTGATGATTGTAAGTTCTTAAATTATCCTAATGCTAACAAGCCTTTTAATTTTACATATAATGATATTAAAAATGATTTATTATGGGATGAAGGAGAACATAGTAAAGACCAACGTTGGATTTGTGTTTTTAAGCCTAATCCTAATTTTTTTATGAATGGCATAGATATGGATGAAGCATTATCTTCTAATCCTTCAAAATTTAGAAGTTTACGCGCTTTTTGGAAAGTTTCATTTATAAAATTAGATGATGATGAAAATCAAGCGTTAAAAGATGTAATATTAAAAAACAACCAGCATTTACTTAATAATAGTGATAAAGATTTTATATTTAATAGTAAATATCAAGATTACCATTTAAAAATACTGAATTTATTAAAAAATAATAATTATAAATTTGAAATGAATGAAATTTTATCTTCTTGTTGCGATGCAGCTAAATTAAAACATGAAATGGCAATTGAAGCAGGAATCTTATTCCAATTATCAAATAAAGAAAAAGAAACAACTGAAATATTTGGTCAATGGGATTATATTTCACATCAAGTTATTGCTTCACCATTTAAACCAGTAGATTATATGGATAAAATGGATATTTTTGGGTATTCTTTCATTCCAGAATATAATCCAACCAAATCAAAATTTTTAGTTATGGAACTTAAAAAAGATAATGCTAATAAAGAAGATATAGACCAACTTTTAAAATATGTAGATTGGGTAAATGATGACTATTCTCATGGAGATTACTCTATGATTCACTCATTTTTAGTAGCTTCAGGCTTTTCTGAGGATGTAATTAATTATTCAAAAGAAATAGGCATTAGAAAATATGTACTCGGAAGAAGACCACCTAAATCAGAAGAATGGTCTAATCTAAAATTAGTAAAATATTCTTTTGATGAAATAGATAATAAAATAAGGTTTGATTTAGTAAAATAGATTTTAAACTTCATATAATAGTTATATGTCTTTTAAATTTTTAATAAAATTGATTTCATGCACAATTCTCAGGGGAAAGAGAAGGTCTCTCACTTATACACACTTTGTATGAAAATACAGAGGAAAATAAAAAAATATCCTCCTTTTGTCATTGATTATACTCGGTTTCTAAATAATTGATTTGGATAATTATATGGAATTTTAACATTTTTCATAACCTTCAAGTACTTCTAATGCCTTTGATTCATCATATAATACTTCTATACGGACATATTTAAACCCTAAAAGCATATCCTTGATATCATCACCTTCTACGACTACATTTTTTTTAGTTTTCAAAGAACGTTTTATTAACTCATCATAGAATGGATAGAGGTTTTTAGTTCCGGGTTCGGCGTTTTTTTCATATAAATAATATTCAGAACATTTAGATGAACAATGAGGTTCACGAGGTCCTGTTGCATAACCATGTTCTGCGTTTTCTCCGCAAATAGGGCATTTTGCTTTAAGTAATATATAAGGTTCATTTTTCTTTTTCTTCTTTTTAACTTCCCTAAGTTCTGCGTTAGGCCAGACACTAACTAGCCTATATGTTTTTCTTTCTTCATTCTGTCGTGTGATTTTTTTACCTATTACAACAGGCATATCATGATAGAATTTATAGATGTTCCCATCTTCTTCTGCTTCATAATCTTCTCTGCTTATTATTTTAATCAATCCTCCATGTAATATTCAAATTAAAGTGGATATTGAATTATGATATGTTTTTATTTCTATCATGTATAATATCTTTTAGTTTAAATGTATGAAATTTTTTAATTAATAGGGGAACATTGAATGAAAAAGCGAAATTACTAGGATTTTTATAATAAAAAACTCAATCGGCTACCTTTAATTTAACAAAAGAATAAATATAATCTAAATCTTAAGCATTAGTATACATATAATCAAAGCACCATCTAATTTAATCAACTCACATTATAACTTATAATTAAATGGATTGGTAAGCGTATACTGGATAAGCTCTAACTGGATATAAATGTTTTATAATTAATATCAATTTTAAAGTGATAAAATCCTAAACTATAACTAAATAATTGTTTATTTTAGTTTTAAAGCGTTAAACAGAATAATTCTTATGAACTTATGAATTTCCTTAGGGGTAAGAGAAGGGTATACATACTTGTCTCTTCTTATCCTCTGGGGAGTATGTAAAAATCAATGCTTATTAGAACTCTTAAGGCTTTTTTACTTCATTAAGCAATTCTAAAAATCTAATATACGTAACTATACATTTAGAATCGATTTTGTTTTTGAGTGCTCAATTATTTAAATAAAGGTCAATTAATCAATATTTTTATAGTTGAAAATATTCTCTAATTAAATTTTAGATAATAAGACACTACATATTACAGTTTTTTCGCTGTTTTAAAACACTTTTTATTAATATTAAATCATAGAATGAGCAGAATGACTTTATATTACTTAATTCATCTCATTTTTAATTGCTAAATGTATAATTTATTATACATTGTATTCGCGTAATCTTTTGCTTTTTCAAAATCCATTTAATATCTCCTATGTTTTTGTTTTAAGTATAATTATAAAAAAAAATAACGGGGCATTTTAACTATCTATGACCGTCTATTAGATAGTTAGGTTTGAGTATGAATAAAACCGAGCATCTATGATGCTCAGACTCAATACAAGTAAAAAAATTCCGGGGTAAGGTAGGACTCTCTCTCTCTCTCTCTCTCTCTCTCTCTCTCCTCAACCTTTTAAGCTTAGTTTACATCTAATATAATCACGCCATATGAGCTTGAATTTAGATAATAAAGTCGGAAACTCATAATGAAGACTTTTAGCTTTTGCTTTGTCAAATTCCATTTTAATATCTCCAATGTGGTTTGTTAAAAAATAATTGCTCTGTATTCTTAATCAGAGTTCATTAGAAGTTAGAAGTCTCCATTTTTGAAATAAAGCTCATAAAAACAATTAATTTATACTCGTAATTAAAGTTAATAGAACGTATGGTCTCCGTTTTTGAAACGGAGTTCATAAAATAAAAAAAATTGAACGGGACATTTTAACCATTAATGACCATTAATCTAGAGGTTAGATTTAACTATGAATAAAAAGGAGTGTCCATGTAGCTTAAACCCAATGTAAATAAAAAGCGTTCCGGGGAGTGAGAAGGCATATATAGACTTATTATTTAAAATTTTATATCGGAGCATTATAACTATCTGTAATTACCTCATAGATAGTTAGATTTAAATACGGATAAAAAGAAGCGTTCATAGAGTTTTTAAAAAAAGGCTTTTTTAGAAAAAACTGTCCATTTCTGCTGTAGAACATTTTAACTATCTATGAACTTTTATTAGAAGGTTAGATTTAACTACGAACAAAAAGGAATGTCCACGTAGTCCAGACACAATCTTAATGAAAATCTCCTGGGGGTAGCTTAGATGTATATGGGGCACCCCCTCCCCCCTTCATAATATATTATAAGAAGAATAGAGAGAGAAAATAAAAATAATAATAGCAAGCTATTAAGCCTATGCATAAATTTATACGGCTCTTTCTCACAGTGTGTTAGTGTAGCTTCATATCATCATATCTAAATACATTAAATATCCATTATGAGATTTTAGACTTACCTTAAGTATTTGACTTTACTGCGACTTTTTCATGATATTTTAAAAAAAATGTTAAAAAAGTTTTATTAATATTGTTTTGTGATTACGTTTTCACTTTTAAAAGGGCTTATGGTTTCATAAATCTTATATAACTCTTTTGTATTGTAGTTAACGTAATTCTGAAATGTTCTTATAATGTAATTTTTAAATGGACCAGTTTTTTTAATTTTATCATCCTTGTTAATATCAATGATATCATACACATTATGTTGTTTATTCAAGTAGTTTAAGCTGTTTAACTCATATGCTTCAATGTTTTCTGAGATATTGTTTACAACAAGGATGTAAAACTTATCATCATTCTTATACCGGTATGGTATAAAAAACATGTCTGGATTAATATACACTTTCTTGGACTTATTTAAAAACTTGGTTAATTTCTTCTTCTTTTTAAACTCTTCTGAATCTTGATAGAATGGTTTATTAGGTTCTATTTCAAAATCAGAATTATTGATGTGTTTATCATTCTTGTAAATAATCTGGTATTGGTTATTATTAACCTCTTTAATATCATCTCTGGTTTTTAAAATGAGATATTTATACAAATCTTTTTCAGTTATAGTATATCTTCTTGTTACATAACGAGATTCTGGGCTTATTAGGCCAGTATGTCCTTCAGCTTTAAGATTATCCAGATATTGATTTATTTCACGAACGCTTTCCTCTATTTGTAATTTTGCTTCAGGGTCATTAGCTTCTATATCACTTACTATGTCTAATTTCTGCCTATTTTGCATTTTATCCTCTTTCTTAACATTATCCATCATTTTCACCTATTCTTATTACTGTTCATGTACTTTCATTTGAGCTCATACTTTTATAGATGAATTTATAAGTTTATAGGGGGTTTATTTATCAGGTTTGTGTATTTATATGGCTAACTGTCTATTTGCCACTTATTTATTGCATTCTAATTCGACAATCTTTCACATATCTTTAATATAGGGGCGGATTATAATTATCCCTAATCCTTAAAATATAATAGGAGCATCTTCTTTTTCAAGTTTGCATTCACCTCCTGTGTTTGTTGTCTAAATATACAAAGCAATGTAAACCATTTAAATGTTTTGGTTTTTGGGATTGAAAATAAAGGGTTATTTGAGCTTTAAATTATCTATTTTTGAGTTATATTTGCTTAATAAAAATATCTATTAGTTAAAATGTTTAAAATAAGTAAATAGGCTATGCTTTATTGAGGGTCAAAATTAATTTTCTAAATTGGGGTCTGCTCTTTTTTGCCTCTCTAAATTCTCATATAAAGAAATAAATTCTTTATTTAACAAACTCGAATGCAATATCATGAAACATAATGGGTTATAAGGTGTTTTAACATACCAAGATGGAGTTATTCTTTTGTTTATAAATTTATTTTGTGGATTTTAACAATAATAAATAGTATAAAATATTTATTAACTACTTAAGTATACAATTAACATTTTTTTTCTTAATGAAATTTTATTCTTCGTTAAAATCCACTATGGCAATCATATAACTCAATATAAAAGTAAACTGACTTTTTAGTTATACTTATTTTTATTTGAACCACGTGTAGCCTCACAACCCTCAGATAGAGGACTTCGTCAAGAATACATGAAAAATACTAATTAATTGAAAATAATAAACTTTAATATTTTTATCATTTAATGGTAGAATTGTCTTCTTTTATTGGTGTTACTAAAATTTTGTCTATCTGATGACCATCCATGTCCATAATCTCAAATTTAAAACCATTCCACTCAAAAGTCTCTGCTAATTCTGGAATCTTACCCAGATAAACCATTATAAAACCACTCATAGTATTGTAGTCGTTATTTTCTTCTTCAGGTAGCTCCTCAACATCAAATAAGTATTTAAATTTCTCCACTGGTAAAAAACCATCTATTAACCAGGTCCCATCTTTACGTTTTACAGCTTTAGGCTCATCTGGTTCATCTATTGCAGGAATATCTCCAACAATAGCTTCAAGAACATCATTTAATGTAATAAGACCTTCTATACTTCCATATTCGTCCAAAACAAGAGCCATGTGCACATATCCTCCAGATTTTTTAAATAATTTTAAAAGTTCCAAAGCATGCAAACTTTCAGGTACAAGGAGGGGTTTTCTTAAATATTTTTTAATGTCAATAGATTCACCTTTGAGTGCAGGATTAATTAACTCTTTGACTTGAATAACTCCTAAAAATTCATCCAGACTTTCTTTTCCAACAGGAAATATTGCCCTTTCACTTTCTATTATTTTTCTTTTCAATTCTTCTTCAGAATCATCTATATCCAGCCATATTATGTCCTTTCGAGGTTTCATTAATGCATTAACTTTTAAATCATCTAAGCTAAATACCCTTTTTATCATGTCCTGTTCTGTTTTTTCAAATGTCCCTGCTTGAGTTCCTTCTTCAATTAAAAGTTTTATCTCCTCTTCTGTAATAGTTTCTTCTTTTGCTTCTTTTACTCCCAAAATACGTAATACGAAGTCTGTAGAAGCGCTTAAAATATAAATTATAGGCATGGAAATCTTAGATAAGAATTTCATAGGTTTTGCTATTTTAACAGCTTTTTTTTCAGGGTTATTTAATCCCATTCTTTTAGGTACCAATTCTCCAATAATCAGAGAAAGATATGTGATGATTAATACTACAATAACAACACCAATAGCCTCGCTGTACGGTGCAAGAGGTCCTATGGTACTGAATATTGCTCCTATTTGTCCTGCAAGTGTGGCACCTCCAAAGGCACCTGCAAGTATTCCTATAAGAGTTATTCCTATTTGTACTGTGGAAAGAAAGCGGTTCGGTGAGTCTGCAAGTTCTAAAGCAATGTCAGCATTTTTATTGCCATCATTTGCCATTTTTTGAAGTTTAAATTTTCGTGAAGATATTAATGCAATTTCTGACATTGCAAAAATACCGTTTAAAACAACTAAAATAAGAATTATGGAAATTTCTATTATTGTATTTGCCATTAAGTAATCCTCTATTATATAATTTACTCAATAATGATTTATGATTTGATAGTTTATATTTTTTTATTGATTAGATTTTTCTATTTTTTATATTTTTTGTAAATAATGAAACTTATCACGGTTATTATTAACCCAATTACCACTATTTCTTCTGATACTGCTAATTCAGATTCTATTTGCCTGTATAAGTTTCCAAATTGCCATGCTAAGAATCCTAAAATAAATGCTCTCACTAAAGTACCAAAGAAGGTTACAAAAATATATCTTTTTATATCATATTTAACAAAACCGCAAAAAGCACTAATAACAATACTGGGCACTATGGGGAGTGCTCTTGTAGTAAAAATTGATAAATCCATTAAATTATTTTCTAAATATTTCTTCTCTGTTTTTTCTATTTCTTCCCAGGATAATCCCAAATATTTACCCCACCTATCAACAAAAGGCTTACCTAACTGATAAACAATTCCATAAATAACTAAAGAACCCACTGTAACTCCTGCAGCTGCAGGTAATGCTATATAAAGGAAAAGCCTTTCAAACGCTCCAAAGGAGAATTGAGAATTTTCCATTATAAAAAAGCTTGAACCCATTATAACCGCTGTAGAGGGTATAGGGGCAATGATTTCTTCAAGAATACTTCCAAAGAAAATGCCTAATGAACCGTAAGTAATTATAAATTCTTCTAAGAATATGGTTAACTCTGCAAACATGCATAACCTCAATTGATTTAATTGTTAAATTAATTAAATTTTAAAGAAGATATTAAATTAAATATCTTTAAAAATAGATTTTTTTGGTTTTATAATCCTTTTCATATAAATATTGAGTTATGGTATATAAAAGTTGATGAACTTCCAGAAGTAATAGGCGATGAAAATCAATTACAAAGAGTGTTCCAGAACTATTTTCTAATGCCATCAAATTTAGAAAATCAGAAAAGCCAATTCTAATTCATATATCTTCAAATAAAGACATTTATAATAAGGAATATGTATTTAGTGTGCATGATAATGGTATTGGTATTGAAGAGCAATATAGTGAACGTATTTTTACCATATTCCAGCGTTTACATACAAGAGATGTATATGAAGGAACTGGAATTGGATTATCAGTAGTTAAGCGTATTATTGAGCGTCATGGTGGGCGTGTTTGGGTTGAATCCTCGTTTGGTGTGGGTTCTACTTTTTATTTCACTCTTCCAATTGAACAGTCGAAATTGGGGGGGGGGCATTCTTAAAATATAGGGAATAATTTTTTTAAGTAAAAATTTTTTTTAACCTATTTAGAGCCATGTATAGTCATTACTTTTTTCAAAGCGGATTCATATTCAACTAAATCTATTGGTTTGATTATATATTCATCAGCATGATTTTTATATGCCTTATTAATGTCTTCAGGGTCATTTGATGATGAAATAATTATAACTGGAGCCTTATTTAAATTATTATCGTATTTTATGTATTTTAAGAGTTCCATACCATTCATATCTGGTAAAAATAAATCAAGCAAAATATAATCAGGGGTTACCGCATTTTCATATTTTTCTTGTTTGTTTAGGAATTTTATGGCTTCTTTACCATTATAAGCAAAGTGAATTTTGGATTTAAAATTAATTTCTTTTAGTATTTCCTTTATTAATCTGGCATCGTAAGGATTATCAATTATTATAAGAACATTTGGTTCTGGCATATACCAACTATTCCTCCACTTATTTTGGACTAGAAGCATACATCGAAAAAGAAACATTATTTTTGCTTCGGAGTAATATGTATGTTTTTTGCATAAATCTCAATTTCCCGATGATAATATTTTGTTCTTTATAGGGATTATATTTTTTCACTGTATGATATGATTATTAAATAGTAATATTATGATTTTTAACACCTTGGATGAAGGTTTAAAAGTAAAAAAATATTTATTAACTTTTTAAAGGTTAAATCATAACGTTTGTGTATTAAATCACAAATAATATTCTGGTTTATTTAAAAAAACATATTAAGAGCATAAATGATTATTGAGCATCATGGTGGCCGTGTTTGGGTTGAGTCTGAGTTTGGTGTGGGTTCTAATTTTTATTGGATTTATTTACAATTAAGCACTGCTAATTTGCTGGTTACTACGAGTTTAGCCTCTAAAAGCGCTTTATCAGTAGATTCACTATTTTTAATTGATAGCTCAATTTTCTCCAATAAAGATTCTAAATCTGAGGGGTTGCATTTATAGGCTTCTTTTAATAAGTTATTAGATTTATTATTGTTTTCCACGTTATTCAACCTTAAAAATTTTTTATATCTTATATTTTTGTAATGTATAATTTATATTTTTTTTTATAATTTAAAATAAGTCCATGATTAGTCTTATAATACATAATTAAGGCTATTATTTGTTTTTAGTTGCATAGTTTTATATAGTGTTAATTTATACTGTAATTTATATTATTGTGGAGGAGATAAAAATGAGCGAAGTTAAAAATGAGGTTATGAAAACTATAGCTACATTGATAACAACTGCTTTTGGGTTAATTGCTGCATTAGCATGGAATGAAGCTATAAAAGCTATAATTGCGCAATTTTTCACTGCTGGAAGTGGTATAACTGGATTAGTAATTTATGCAGTTTTGATTACAATAATTGCCGTAATTGCAACACTGCTGATTGCAAGAGCAATACCTAGTGAACCTCCAGTACAGGATGTAAGGATAGTTGAAGATACAACTGGAAAATAAATAAATTATTTCTTTTTTCTCTTTTTTTATAACAGAATCTCATGGTGGGCTTGTTTGAGTTGAGTCCTCATTTGGCATGGGTTCTACTTTTTATTTTATTCTTCCAATTATTTCGGAAGATGTTATTTGAAATGGGAAAAATACGGATTTAGCTACATTAGCTCATATTGGAGGTTTTTTAGTTATGTTGATAATTGATGTTTCTTTTAGATAAATGTTAATACAATTATATATAAAATTATTATATGAATAGAATTTTAGTATTATGGTGGTGAAAAAATGGCTAAAGTTACTCGTGAAATGGTTGAAGAAACGGGAATAAATGTAGATGAACTTGTGGAATTATTAGTTAAGAATGCTGCAGCAGAATTAACAACATTCTATTATTACACAATCTTAAGAGTTAATTTAATTGGATTAGAAGGAGAAGGTGTTAAAGAGATTGCAGAATCAGCTCGTATTGAGGATAGGAATCATTTTGAGGCACTTTTACCACGAATATATGAGCTTGGAGGTAAATTACCTGGAAATATGAATGATTTTCATGATATTTCTGGATGTCCTCCAGCATCTTTACCCGTAGAC
>JAEYSH010000240.1 GCA_023434825.1 Methanobacteriota archaeon
TCTTTATCTTTTGCAACCGCGTATAAATGCCCTAAATCGTCAAATTGGTCTTTGAATTGGTTATATTCCTTGATAATATCCTTTTTTGAGTATTCTAGGGAGCTATCAAACCTTTTTAATACTGTAAATGGCAAAATTACTTTTTGATATTCATTTCTTTTGTATGTTCCTCTTAATAAGTCTGCCAAGTCCCATATGAATGTTACTTTTTCTTGAAAATTATTCATGTTGCCCGCCTCTTAATTTTAAAAATTAACTATAACTAACTTTTAATTTCATTATATTATGTTAAATCTTTTTATGATAAATTTTAACTATATTCTAATTTATTTTTGGAAAGTTTAAATATTATTTAAATAAATATCTAAATATATTTATTATTGAAGATAGGGGCGGAATATATGGCTAATGTTACTAATATTGGAACTGAAATAATAGAAAAAATTGAAAAAGAGAGGAAAAGTAAAGTAATTGTCTATTTTACAGGAGATAGGAAACCTTTTGGAGCTTCCATAGCTGAAGATGCAGTTGAACCATTATACATGAATCTATTGAATTTAGATTTTGAACATGAGGAAAAAAAAATTGATTTATTTTTATATAGTAGGGGAGGAGATGTTAGTGTCCCTTGGAGAATAGCTACTATGATAAGGGAATTTTGTGATGAGTTTAACATTTTAATCCCTTATAAGGCCCATAGTGCAGCTACACTTCTTTCATTAGGTGCAGATAATATATTCATGAGTAAAAAGGGAGAATTAGGACCTATTGACCCAACATTAGTTAAAGCTTCTAGTAGTGAAGATGGAGTTACTCCTCAAGAAATTTCTGTTGAGGATGTTAACTCATATATTTCATTTATTAGGGAAAAGGCCAATATAAATGACCAAGCTGCTCTTTCTCATATGATTAAATGTTTAGTGGACCAAATTACTCCTCTTACTGTTGGAAATGTAAATAGACAAAATTCTCATATAAGATTAGTAGCTAGAAAGCTTTTAACTTCTAGAAATCAGAAAGTTGATGAGGATAAAATTGATAGTATAATTGAAACTTTAACTGAAAAAATGTATTCTCATGGTCATGGAATTGGCAGAAAAGAAGCAAAAGAGATTGGTCTTCCAATTGAAAATCATGAGGATAAAATAGAAAATTTAATATGGGAACTGTACATAGTATATAATAATTATCTTAATTTAAATGATGCATTATTCCCGGAAATGGAATTATTGAATGATGACAAAAAAATATTAGAAAACTTCCCAGTAGCGATAATTGAAAGTTTAAATAAGCTACATGTACATAAAACTAATATTGAGTTAGTTAAGAATAGAAAAATTCCAAATTCTCCCCAGATTAATGTTAATCTAAATTTACAGTTGCCACCACACATTCAACCAAATCAAATTCCGGCTCAATCTCAACAAATTTTACAAGAATTATTAGGTCAGGTTACTCAACAACTTACTCCAATGGTCCAACAAGAGATTATAAAGCAATCTCCAGTTGTAGGAATCGGAGGGCGACCATATGCTGGTCAATGGTATGAGGAAAAGTAAGGAGGAATTATTATATGAACACAAAGGTAAATTTATCAGTTAATATAGTGCCTTTTGGTAATATAACATACAAATCTAGTATTAATGGGAAAAATACATCAAAAAAAACTGATGAATCTAATTCATATACTGTACCATTAACTACTGGTTTTGGAGACATTAACATAAGTTTTAGAAAAGGTAGTAATTATATTGTCCCAGAGACTACAATATAATTTTTTATCATTTTTTATTCTAATTTAACCTTTTAATTAATGAAATATTCAAATTCTGATTTTATGGAAATATTGAAAATAAATTACTTAATTAGCCTTTTAAACTGCATAGTTTAATTCACAACATATGTAAAGCAATTTATTTAATAATGAAATAATTTCTAATTATCATTAACTAAAAATTAAACCAGATTAAACTTATTTTACTTGTGATAAAATTAGAATATATTGAGAAAGCCTTCAAATAACAGGGCTTATTGCTAATTAAAAAACACGACTTCTAATTCATAATTAAAAATGAGCAAATCCATATACACTCCACAAGCAATGTATGAAGTAAAAACACATTTTCATTCTCTGCTGATAAATTAAATTCAGTTATATAAAATCGGTTACATGCTATAGGCTTCATTTCTATGCCTAAAATCAATTGAAGACTCTGTTAAATTAGAAGAGCTTGACCTAGAAGTAGAAATTACTCAGCATCCAGCACCCTTTAACTAATCTCCTTGTAAACATTCATAGTGTTAGCTTGTTAGGTGTAGATGAAGCCGCCTATTTACTGACAGGAATTAAGAAAATATAAGATAAGCTTTAAGCTTTTGATTGGAATATAAAAATAGTAGACAAATAGAGATAATAAAGAATAATTTACTCTTTTTTAGACTTTAAATATTCTTTATATCCTTCTTCTCCAAGAAATTCTCTTTTAAACTCTTCATCTTCTTGTTCAAACCGTTCAGCTTCAAGTATTGATTCTAATTGGGCTGATAAAATTTGCTGTTTTCTAAGCTCTTCTTTCATTTTTTCCATATCATCTCTTAATTGCTTATATTCATCTGGTTCAATTAATCTAATCTCTTTCTTATCTTGAACAATTAATTCAGGAAGTATTTTTAAATATTCCTCTTTTAATGCAGCCATATTTGGCTTAAAATAAGCATCAGTAACCCTATCAATAG
>JAEYSH010000035.1 GCA_023434825.1 Methanobacteriota archaeon
ATTGTAAAGTTGCCACTAATAAGCATCACTAAAAGAATTGCTATTACTGCCATAAATGCATTTCCTGGTCTTAAAATCTCTAAATATGCGTTCATGAAATCACTTTAAAAAATAGTAAGTTTTTCTAAAATTAATTTGTTCATATAATATTTAAGTTAATGGAATTTTGCATCAAAAATTAAATACCATCAACAACTTAGTAATAACCTAAGGTGATTTTATGTTATTTACTGTGACAAATAAACATGATGGTAAAAAATGTCCGCTTAAAACTGATGAAGGATTAGATATGCTTAAAGAAATCTTTTCTGAAGAAAACATTAAAAAGCATAATATTAGTCTTGATGAAGCTTACATTAGCTGTCCTAAAGAAAAACATTCCACACATAAAGGTTACTATCTAATCAATACAGATAACATTGAAAATATAAAAAAATTTTTTGGTCCATTAGAAATAGAAATAAAAGAAGTAGCACCCTTTAATTATAAAAATATCTCAAAAATTAATTAATGCGAGAAGGATTAATCACCTTCTCTATAAGTAAAGTAAAAATTAATGCTTTACTCCTCGTCCTCTTTTACTTCCTGCTTTTCTGTACCTTCTTTTTGGTCTTGTTCTAACATTAGTTCCTTTAACTTTTGCCATTTGACTCACTCCTAAATTTTATTTTTATTAAATTAGTTATATTAATTGTTCAACCATCCATTCTGGTTTGAATTCCATAATGTCTTCATATGATTGGCCAACACCCAAAAATAGTATTGGTTTATTAATCACATATCCTATGGAAAGTGCTGCACCACCTTTTGAATCTGCGTCAGCCTTGGTCAGAATAATTCCATCAACACCGACAGCATCATTGAATTTAGATGCCTGTTCAACTGCATCATTTCCAGTAAGAGAATCTCCTACATAAACTATAACATCAGGCTTTACAACACGCTTAATCTTTTTCATTTCATCCATAAGATTTACGTTTGTCTGCATTCTGCCGGCAGTATCAATCAAGACTATTTCTTTACCTTTAGCCTTTGCATGTTCAACTGCATCATATGCTACTGCTGCAGGGTCTGCACCTTTTTTATGTTTTATTAATTTAACGCCGATATTATCAGCATGATGTCCAATTTGTTCAATAGCACCAGCTCTGAATGTATCAGCAGCTGCAATTACTGGAGTATAACCTTCATTAATGAAGAAAGTTGCTATTTTAGCAATTGTGGTTGTTTTACCAGTACCATTTATTCCAACGAACATAATTTTAAGTGGTTCACCTGATTTTTTAGCTTCTTCAGCCATCTCTTTTAAATCTCTGGTTTCAACACCAAGTATTTCAGATACGGCTTTTTTGAGTGCTTCACGGGTGAAATCCGCAACATCACTTCTTCTTCTGATTTTTTTGCCCACAAGATCTTCTTTTACAGAATTTATTATCTTTTCGGCAACTTCAAGAGCAACATCGCTTTCAAGTAAAGACATTTCCAGTTCGAAAAGTATATCATCAATATCTTTTTCAGAAATTGTTTTTTGAGTTACAAAAGAGAAAATTCCTGATTTTTCTTCTTCAACAGTTTCTTCCTCAGTTTCCCCTTCAATTTCTTCTTCCGGAGTTTCTGTTTTCTCTTCAACTTCTTCAGGAATTTCTTCCTTTTTTTCTCTGGAAAAAATTCCGGATAATTTTCCCCTAACTCCACCAGTTTCCTTTTCTTCTTCGGTGGGCTCTTCAATTTCTTCCGGCTTTTCAATTTTAGCCTGTTCTTCTTTTTTTATTTCTTCTGGAACTTCATCAGTAGTAACTTCTTCTGCTTCCTCGTCACCTGCGAATTTATCACTTAGTTTTCCTACAGTTCCACTAAATTTCTTTTTAAGTGATTCAAACAAAACATTCACTCCTATTTTCCAGAATTAAAAAAGATTTATTGTTGAGCTGCTTCCTCAGTTTCAAGTTTTCTAAGTAGAGCTTCTGCTTCAGGGCTTGCCCTTACTATAAAATCTGTTAGCTTTTGTATATCAGAGTTCATTTTATTCATGAGCTCTTCCAGATCTTTTTTCTGGGTAGATACACTTTCTTTAGCTTCAGAAATATTTTTTTTAACAGCAGCACCTGCACCAAGACCCATTATAACACTATCAGTGTCTTTAATCTCAGTAATGACGAATGAACCTGCACCAATAGGTACAAATGTTTCAGTACCTTCTTTTCCATCTATTGAATTTAAGGTTTCTTCAGCAGCGGTTAATTCTGTAAGTGAAGCTTTAACTGTTTCCATTTGCTGGTTTAAAACGTCAACTTGACCCTGATACATGTTAATTTCATTTACCATCTGCTGTAGTTTTTGTCTATCATCCATTTTAACACCTCAGATTAAGGCTTTAACAATTGGATCTTGAACTTCTTCTTTACTAATTTCTTTAATTTCGTCGATGATTATTTTGTTTCTTTTGATTCCGTGTCTGCTTCCAAAATCAGAATAAAGTTTTTCGTGTATATCTTCTTCGTCTATAGCTTTTAACTCTTTTGTAAAAGGTTTATAGCTATTTCCCATCATAAATTTACCTTGAATTCTAAATATTTTTGTTTTCATTCATATCCCTCAAGAAAACCTAATGCTTCTTCAATTCTTGCAAGTTCTGGGCCAGTTGTATCCAGTCCCACTACAACTCCATTGGAATTTGCTACAGTGCATGCTCCAACGAGTTTAATTCCTTTATTAACAGTTCCAATATCTGCAGGAGTTTTTAAAACACCCTCTACAAAAGCAAGTTCATCTTCTGTTGCAGAAGGGTGAGCAAGTACTCCTTTATTGGTGGCTAAAGCTACAGATCCAGTGATTTTAAAGTTAGCTATACTTCCACGCTCTACTTCAACATCAAGGACATCGCTTATTACTTCTAAAGATTCATCAGAAAGAAGAGGATTTACAATGGCTCCAAAGTCATTTGCAAGCACTATATTACCTACAGCTGTAAACTTATCTGGTATCCTTTCAACTTCTACATCGAACTCTTTAATAGCATCTATTTCGCGGTCAAGAGCAAAAGGAGAAACTAAAAAACCATTTGAATTTCCAACTGCAAGTGCTCCAGCAAGATTACTTCCGCTAATTGGAGTTTTTATTATTGTAACTCCTAGAGTATCTGCAATTAAATATTCATGTGCTTCCGATAAATTAGAGGGAACTAATGCAATTTTTTCAGTTGCGCAAATTGCAACCCCCAGATTTGGGTTCCCATTTAAACTAGCTCTTCTAATCATTAAATTACACCTATTCTACTAAGGTGACTTCAACTGTTCCGTCTTCGTCTTTAACTGCCTTAACTTTAATTTTTGGAGGTATTTTCTGGATTCCTCTTTCCCATATTTTTTCATTAACAGAAGCGTCAAGTTTTATATCTTCTGTTTTCATATGCTTTCCTATGAATTCTTTTACGTAACGAATTGCTCTTGGGGACCTGATGGTCCTTGGAACATTTTTAACTTCTCTTAATGGTATAACATAGACTCTTTCCATAATTGAATCCCCTTACACTTTTAAGCTATTTCTTCTCCAGTGTCTCATCTTAGGATGAGTCCTTACTTTTCTGTTAGTTTTAAGCATTACCCATAAAGGTACACGCCTATTTTGCTTGTTGGCTTTAGCGAGCCTTATTTTCTTAGCTAATGGCCTGTTTCTACTCATTTTTTCACCACTTATAATTGTTATTTAATTAATTCATTGAATTTTATTTTTCCAGCCCACTACGCGTGACTGCATATGAGGTGGAAATATATTTGAAGCTGCATCTTCTCCTTCAATCTCACTTATGAGAGACCTGATTTCAATTTCATAATCAGAATTGTTCTCCATATTTGTGGGCTCTTTTTTAACTTCAAAGAGATTTTCAGAAAGATGATTTATAGTCTTATGTCCAAATCCACGAAGATTTAGATATTCAACTTTCATACGACCTTCAAGACTATCAATCTCACTTTGATCGAGCTTTGGAATCCTATCATCTCTTCTAATTCCATCTGCAACCACATCATAGTTACGAGCGACAATATTTAACGCTTCTTTATGAATATAATTGATTCCATTGTTGGGAAATCTATCATCAAGAATTATTCTGGTTGCATCTTCAAGAATTTTCTTATCGGCATTTAAAACGCTATGTTTAAATCCAAGAGACGCTGCGGATTCTTCTGCTGATTTAAATGAATCAAAAACTCCAAAGTTCAAGGTTACAAGTTCAACATCATAACCTAATTTTTGAAGTATTACCGCCATGAGGGAACTATCTTTTCCTCCACTGTAGAGAACACATGATTTCATTTTCTTGTAATGTTGATCTCTCTTTTTTGACCTGCGAGATTTTGAAGAAGTTGTTTTAGCTGATCATCAGTTATTTTTGCATTTACTCTGCCCATCTGGGCAAGTTGAATAAGTTGAAGTTCTAGCTGGTCAACCATTTCTGGTCTGGTTAATCTAAGATTTGCAAGTCTGCCCCTAGCTTCTGGAGTCAGTATTTGCATCATAGCCTGTCTTTTTTGAGCTTCTAGTTGTTGTCTAGCTTGTTCCTGTTCCTGTGATGATGCCTGCTGTGCTGCAGCCTGTTGCTGTAATTCTTGCATTCTTCTTCGTCTTATTTCTTCAATATCGCTCAAAATTTGGCCTCCATGATATTAATATAATTACTTAGTAATTAGCTAGTTCTGGAACTTCTTTTTTTACAACGTTTGATGCATTATCAAGGAAAGATTTACCTTCGGGAGTAATAATTCTTCCTTCTTTTATTTTAGCAACATATCCAGCATCTTCAAGTTGGTGGAGTGCTGTTCTTATTATAGAACCGCTACCTTTTGCGAATTTTTCAGGGTTTGAACCGTTATCTTTCTTTCCACCGTAGTATGATCTTAAACTGTTCATTCCAACTGGACCATCAATATATACTCTTCTTAGGATTGATGCACATCGGGTGAACCACCAATCCATATCTTCTGGCCTTCTTTCTTTATGGACTCCTGTTTTAACAAATTTAGCCCATTCTGGTGCGTTTATTTTCTTATTTTCTTTTAATTCTTTAGCAACATTACTTATTAGTAACTCTGCAGGTACATCGTAAACTGTAGTCATATTAATTACCTCTTTCTTTTAAATATAACAGCGACATTTCCTCTTAAATCAATGAGTTTAGAGTTAGATTTTTCAATTATAGTATTTATATAATTTTGTTTTTCTGAAGATATATTTTTTGCAAATTTTAATTTAATTACTTCGTGAGCTTTAAGCTGTCTTTTTATTTCATCTATAACATTTTCATTTATTCCAGATTTTCCTATGTTAATGGTGATTGTTGAAAGTGATCTATTCATTAATTCCTTTTTTGATAATGTAGGATTCAATAGTTTTCCTCCTTTTATATTTCTTCTCCTTTATATATGGAAGATTTACTATATTTCCACATTCAAGGCATTTAATAGTAACACATGAATCCTTTAACCTGATATTACAGTTTGTTCCAGGTTTAAGGAATTTATTACATTTTTTACAGAATCTCCTCTTCCAGATTCTGGGCATTCTTAAATTATACTTGGTAGCGATATTTCTAGCCATTTCTACGTAGCGATCTGACCTTTCAGGGTGTTTATGGAAGGACTCTTCAGCAAGTTTAAAGAGGATATCAATCCTTTCTTCTGCTATCTTTAACATCCATTTTGGTCTTCTTCCCCTTCTCAAAGTTTACCCTCTAATGAGTCATTGGTACTACTTACAAAAATTCTGTCAAAATCAGCTTACGAAAATCTACGATTTTCGTGCTCCAAAATCCGTAGGATTTTGAGAGATTTTAACAGTTTTCGTTAGTTAAAATTTAGAAATGGATCTTAAGCTTATCAGGGGTTTCTGAATCAATAAATACAGCAATTTTCAATTGAATCAGTTCTTTAATAAACCTCAATATAACGTGCAATCTACTTAAGAATAATATTATAGTTTATTTATTATTCCTATTAAAAAGCTTTTCCCTCCACTTGCAAAAATTTTACATTTTTGCAGCCCAAAAATCAAAGCTTACGAAAATCTAAGATTTTCGTGCTCCGAAATCTTCGATTTCGAGAGATTTTTGTCGGCCTTTTAAAAAAAGTCCTCGAAAATTTATTTTCGGGACGTGCGAAAAACATACTGTTTTTCGCGGTTGCGAAATTCTTTTCGCAAACACCAAAAACTTTAAAGTTTTTGAGCGGTGGATCAAAATTTCAACATATGAAATACAGACATAAAATTTCTATAGATAATTAAATACATCAAAAATCTATTTCTTTTTTAATTTAAACTTATTATTCCTACTGAAAAGCTTTTCCCTTTGGAGTTAGCCCAACAAAAGTAAATAAAAAATTAGTGTTATTAAATTTTTATTAAAAATTGGTTAAATACTCCAGATAATCCACATTACCAATAGGAAACTCATTATCTCCATTTATAATTTTAATTATCAAATCAGATACTTCTTGTGGAGAAATACCACTTGTGTCAATTTCATTAGCTTTTTTTCCATGAATTTCGTAGGATTCATATGAACAAATACCAAGGACTTCCGCTTCGATATTTTCATCAATTTTAGATTTTCCCCATCCTTTGACTTTCATCCGATCCCTTAAAACATCAGGATTAGCCCTTAAAACAATAACCATGTCAGCATTTTCATAAAAATGAGAAAGATGTCCTTCAATGATGGTATAATCAGATTCATCAATTTTTTTAACTATTTTATCTAATTCATCAAATAGAACATCCATGTCTACAATTTTATATCCTCTTTCTGGATCTATACCTGTGTAAATGTGTTTTTCATCCACAAGTTCATTAATCGCTATTAAATTTGCACTTAATTTATCTTTTAACACACTTGAAACTGTTGTTTTTCCAACACCCGGTGTTCCAGTAATCAGGATTATCATATTTATTTCAATTTTTCAATTAGTATCTGAGCTATTCTTTCACCAGAAAGTAACATTCCGCCAAATATTGGACCCATTCTTGGAGATCCATAAACAGCATTTGCAGCCATTCCTGTAACATATAATCCAGGATATACTTCTTTGGTATTACCCATAAGCGCTTTTTCTCCAACTTCTGCCCACATTGGCTTTTCTCCGAGAACTCTGCCAGTTTCGGTGTTAAGCTTTGGTCCAACTTTTCTTTCTACAACTCTAACTACTTCACAGTCATGTCCAGTTGCATCAACGACAGCTTTTGTCCTTATAGTTAATGGATCAACATGTAATCCACCCATTTCAACTGCACTCCAGTTTAAAACAAGACCGGTTATATCTTCCCCTTCTTGAATCATTACATCTTCAATACTCATTAAATTGAATATTTTAAGTCCAGCTTGAGTAGCTTTGGAACATAAAGTGGAAACAGATTCTACTGAATCAGCAATATAATAATCTTCTTCATATCTTTCTGTTCTTATTCCAAATTCATCAAGAATTCTTCTACTTTCTTCCTGGACAACTATTTTGTTAAACATCATGCCGCCGCCCCACATGCCGCCGCCAATGCTTAACTTTCTTTCAAACATTGCAACTTTAAGGCCTGCTTTTGCAAGATAATAACCTGCTGTAAGCCCTGCTGGACCTCCCCCACCTATTGCAACATCGATATCAGTATAATCAATAAAATCTTCCATAAAACTTTGAATTATTGCTTTTGATATAACTATATCATCCAATTTCATTTTTTTCACCATTTTATAAGTTCTCAATTAATTTATTTAATTTTAATTAATATAACTATAGTTACTTTTTTACTATAATTCTTAAAATATCTTCGTCATTTAGCACATGCTCTAATCCTACTTTCTGTCCTTCAAATTTAACTGAAGTTCCCCAGACCTTTGCATGTCTGAAATTCCTGACAAAGTCACGATGAAGTTTATTTGCTACATCTTGAACTGTAGAATCTCTTCTTATAATTAATGGTTCTTCTAGATCAGCTTTTTTACCCTGTGGTTTAAGATAAATTCTAATTAATGCCAATTTATCAAATATTTCTCTTTTAAGCTCTTCTATGTTGATCTGTTTATTTGCCGATATAAACATGGCATCGGGCATTTCTGATTTAATCTCGTTAAGATATTCTTCTTCAACAAGATCTATTTTATTTACTACCTTCAATGTAGGAATATATTTACAGCTTAAGTCCAAACTATCAATAAATTGATCTACAGTTACGTCATCCCTTATAAGGACATCTGCACTGTGTATTCCATATTCATTTAATACTGATCTGATTGTTTTTTCATCTATCTTTGTAAGTGGCACAGTAGATGAAACTCTAAGGCCTCCAAGCTTTTTTTGTTTAACAGTAACATCGGGACGTTCTTCATTTGGCCTGATTCCTATATTCTTGAGCTCATCCATTATAATTTCATAATGTTTAGGGTTAAACACATCAAGAATAATCAATATTAAATCTGCATTCCTGGAAACTGATAAAATTTCTCTTCCACGTCCTTTACCTTTGGAAGCTCCAGTTATTATTCCCGGAATATCAAATATCTGGATTTTAGCATTTTCATATTCCATAATCCCTGGAATTATCTCAAGGGTTGTAAATTCATATTCCCCGATTTTTGATTCTGCATTGGTAAGATCATTTAGAAGAGTTGATTTCCCCACTGATGGAAAACCTACAAAAACTACAGTAGAATCTCCACTTTTTTTAACGTGAAATCCTTTACCTTTGGTTCCTTTACTGCTTCTTTGAATGGATTCCTCTTTTAACTTTGATAATTTAGCTTTAAGTTTACCTATATGGTGTGAAGTGGCCTTATTATACGGCGTTTTTGTAATTTCGTCTTCAATTTGCTTAATTCTATCCTCAAGAGCCATAATTCTCACATAAAAATTAGTTAAATTAAAAAATTATTTTGGTTTTTACTAAATAGATAATAGATATTATATTTGGGACTTTTAATCCAAAATATAGAGTAAATGTAAAGATTATATGATGTTATTGGTACTACATTAAAATTTATAATCTTTATAACATCTCTTAACTGAATATAACTATTATTAATTTTTAATCCTTAAAAATGTTTTAGTTCTGAAATACTAATTTTACAGAAAATAATAATAATTATTAAGATAAAAGTATTATTATATATTTTCTTTTAAATTTTAAAATATGTTAGGTGATATCATGGACGTTAAAGACATTATGGTTGAAGGAGTTGAAACAATAGGTGAAAATGAAACCTTAGAAAATGCCTTAAAAAAATCAACCGAAGAAGGTGAAGGTGGAAGCTTAATAGTTGAAAGAAATGGAGAAGTTGTTGGAATAGTAACAACATGGGATATTTTAGAAGTTATTGGATCTAATAATAAATTAAACGATGTAAAAGTACATGATGCAATGGAAACTCATTTAGTGACTGTTCATACAGATACGCCTGTAGAAAGAGCTGCAAAAGAAATGGTAGATCATGGAATATGGAGATTACCAGTAGAAGAATCAGGGCAAATTGTAGGAATAGTAAGTGCCAGCGATATTTTAATAGATAGAATCCGGAAAATAATGTAATTTAATTCTATTTAATTACAATAATTTGAGTTCCAAAAAAATAAAAAAGATAGATTCCAAATGGAATCATTTTTATTCTAATTCACATTCCAGACAGTTACTCCTGGTTGTTCATAAGCAATCTTGAACTTGCTTAGTCCAGCACCTCTAAAGATGAAAAGACGTGTGAACATTGAATTTTCAAGTTCTTTATTCATCACAATCGCTAGACCTGAATTGCCCTCTACTACCAGGAATATACTAATAGGACTTTCACTGGAAACTATTTGATTTTTGACTACTTTATTGTTAACAACTGCTGTTAACTGATGTGGCGCAATTAACTGTGACCTTCCACTTTGATTATACTGAAGTCCTGCAGTTATGTCATTACCACTTATTGTAGCTACCACCCCAT
This sequence comes from Methanobacteriota archaeon, assembly GCA_023434825.1. Classification (GTDB taxonomy): domain Archaea; phylum Methanobacteriota; class Methanobacteria; order Methanobacteriales; family Methanobacteriaceae; genus Methanobacterium_D. Next base: position 9,965 of record JAEYSH010000035.1, read on the forward strand.
TTGCAGCAGTTAAAGTTGTTGTCCCATTAATATTCTGTGAGCTCATCTGAGCAGCAGAATACATGTAATGTTGTCCGCTATTATTCTGGAAATTCCAACCTCCAAAGTAAGACCACCATGCTGCTTTACCAAGCATATCACTACTGGTTATGAATACATGAGGAGCTGGATTATCCGGATGGGTATACTGGAGAACATTTTGTGCCTGTTCTGAAGTGAACTGATATTGACTAATCAATATTGTCTGAGCATTCTGTTTGCTAACAGGCAATATCTTATCCAGAATTTCTACGCTCTTTGCAGTATTTTTAGTAACGTTTTCTACTGAAAGATATCCATTATCTCCACTTGAAGTTAACATTCTAAGTATTCCTGCAGAAAGATTCTCATCGCTAGTTAAAAGTGCCTTTCCAACCCAATAAGCTCTTGGATTGTTTTGCGATGCCCCATCAAATGTTACAGGCCTATCAGCCACTTCTGCAAACAGATGCCCGAAATCCCACCAGGATGTAATTACTGTATTAGATGGCGTATTGTTCTTTATATATAACAAAGAGTTGTACATTGAATCATCTGTTCCAGGCACAACTGAATTTGAAATTGCGTTTGCTCCGGAAATAGAAGGATATGCAAATACTGCAATTATAACCAGCATAGCTACTGCAACGTATCTTGTATTTTTGATATATCCTTTAACATTCGTGAATATCAAGCCTATAAAGAGACCTGCACCTAATCCTATTGGAATAGAAAATGCTGCAATGAACCTTGAACCTTTAGTTACAGTATATGCTGTAAATAATATCCATACAGCAAATAGAATTATATATAAGAGATAGGTTTTTCTTTTTTCAGATAATCCAATATCCACTACTTTTTCTGTTTTTTTGGCTTTTACAGTAGCAATATCCACATTATTTGAATTAACAGATTTAGTTTTCTTTTTACGCCTTCTTGGTTTTGTTTTCCTTTTTGGAGGTGTTTTACCTCCTCCGCCTTTACTATCAGATTTAAATATTTCGGGTTTAAATTTCCAGATTAATAAAGGAACACATAATATACCCAGAATAAATGCACCTAAACCTACACCATTTGCAACAGCACCTAATGAAGGTATTTGCAGCTCTGAAACAGAAACATAGACGTTTGGATAGGATGTTCCCTGAACTGATGATTGAATACCAGTATAACCAACTGCATTTATTAGTGTTTGGAAGAATCCTACAACACCTAAATTAAGCATTACAAGAAGTGAACCTGCAATTATGAATACAGAAAATGTATATATCACTTTTTGATCTTTAAACCATGATATTTTGTCCGGATAATCATTAAATGGCCGAATTGTTCTTTTTTTAAGGAAATATTTTGAAACTAATGCTATTCCTAAATATACAATACCTATGCCCAGAACAATATAGAACATGTACCACCATCCTTCCCATGCCAGTGAGAAAACTAAAAGGGAAAATGCAGATAGAAGTGCAAAAATTGTTCTATTTCTAAAATTATCCGAACGTATACTTTCTACAAAGAACCATATAATCAGAATTGGCATGATAATGTTGAACATGTCTGTATCAAAGAAACCTGCAAATGTGTGTGCAAAATATGCTGGTGCTAAAGCAACGAAAAGAGCTGCTGCTATTCCGCCATAGTCATTGGTTTGCCTGCTAATAAACAAATATGCGGGGATAACACATAGTGACGCTATAAAAGGTGCAATCCAGTAAGCAACTGTTGCTAAAGAAACTGCCGTGAATAAATTGAGGAATTTGAAGACAAATGCAGTTATATATGCAATTAAAGGAGGATATTCCGCTGATCTACCCGATGGATAATATGAATGAAGATCCCATTGGGTACCATTAATTATGGTGTCCCCTAAATATCCATGATCAAGATAATCCTGGGTCATCCTGAAGTTATAATACGAGTCCATTTCACTGAAGTAAGGTTGTCCAATTTGATCCTGATAAGATGCTTTCATATCGGCCGGTATAATTGATAAATTAACAGCTTCCACCCGTATGAAAAATACTATACTAAATAATAATAATATGATAATTATTGGTTTAACTTTTATTAGAAATTCTTTTGAGTTCATTGTGATCCCCATAAAGTTTAGTTAATTGACTATTTTTTAGAAGTTTATTTTAAAAGTATTTAAAATTTTATTGAAATAATTATTTTCATAATAATACTTATAATTAAATTAATATTAATAATACAAATCTTTAGTTAAAATAAAGCGGAATAAATTATCTAAACCATAAAATAATATCAAAAATTCAATATATCTTCTTAAAAATTAATTTTTTATTCATAAAACTAATTTAAGTGTGTTTTATAGAGTAAATAGCGTTTCTAGGTTTTTTAAAATACATATTTAACTACAAAAATTAATGAAAATTATATTAACTTTAAAGTTTATAATAGTATACGTGAATAATTTTATTATTTTAATATTATTTAAATTTGCACATATTATACTTAATGTTTAAAAATAAATTAAACACATCTCACAGTTACTTTAAGACCCAATATGCAATAATCGGCTTAAAAATTTTATAATTTCATTTGGAATGTGCAATTTACAGCACTTAAAATTTATTACAACATAATATTTCTAAATAAGATTAGGGGTTGAATAAATGGAATTAGAGCAGTTAAATAATAAAAAACACGACATAATTGGGGAAATAAGGGCATATGAAGAGCTACAATTAGGATTAGAGCATATTCAAAAATATAATCGGGAAAACCACTCTAAAGACGAGTTAAAAGTCTTCACAATGATTTATGAACCCCATTTAGAAGAAATTACAGTGACATTTGTAGCAGATAAAATTGAAAAGTTAACAAATAACTTACTGGTAGTATCAGAAAAAATCAATCATATAAAAATGTCTGCTAAGTAATTTTCAAAAATTAGCAGCTAATCTTTTAAAGTTGCAAGACGTGAATTTATGGTTTTGCAATTGGGACATTCAGGTGAGGTTTCAAGAACCATTTGCTCCTTTCCTTCCATATCCTCAATTTTTGTTGGAATATTTTGAGGTATATCGTATTCATTTCCACAACTATCACATTTAATAATCCACTTACTTTTTTCCACCATATTAAACGCTCCCCACAATTAATATAGACATAAAATTATATTTCTTTAAATTCCTGTTCGATATTATGAAAGTTCATATTAATATTACTTTCTATAGGATTTTTTTAGAAAAAACTATTAATATGTTAGTTTATTTTAAAAATTTCAAATAAAAAAAGAAAAATAATTAATTAAATAGGATTATTTAGCTTCTTGTTCAACTGATTTTGTAAATCTGCATTTCGGAAATCCACTGCAACCAATAAATTCGCCATATCTACCCATTCTCTTAATTAGCTGGTTTCCACACTGCGGACAAATACCAACAGCTTCATTAGAAGGTTCCTGACCTTCTCTACCACATTTAGGATCTAAACACGCTCTTTGGCGAGGTTTACCGAATGAAATCATTGGAAGCTCGCATTTTTCACATTTAGTTTTAAGAATATTAGCACCACGTGGTATAGGATAAGTTTCTTTACACTTTGGATATGCAGAACATCCCACAAATGTTCCTTTTGTTCTAGGAGAATATTTCATAACCAGATTTCCACCGCATTTACATTCTCCGACTATTCTGCTTTCCTGATATGCTTCATATAATTTAGTACCAATTTCCTTTTTATTCTTCTCAATATCATCGAGGATAGAGGTTAATTCTGTTTTAGCTTCATCAATAACCTGCTCTTTATTGATTTTATCTTCCATGATACCTTCGAGTTCCATCTCAAATTGTCTTGTAAGCTCTTCGCTGGTAATATCCTTGGAATATTCTGTTAATGTGTCAATAAGGTGTTCACCGAGTTCATTGACTTTAATTTTTTGTCCTTCAATATATTTTCTATCAAAAAGTATGGAAATTATATTTGCCCTGGTTGATTTGGTACCGAGGCCTCTTTTTTCAAGTTCTCTTATAAGTGATGCCTGGTTGTACCTTGCTGGAGGTTTTGTTTCTTTTTCTTCATCAATAATTTCTTTAACTTTTAAAATATCTCCTTTTTTAATTTCAGGAAAAATATCATTTTCAATTTTCCTGAATGAATAGTGATCTAGCCATCCCATTTTAGCCATTCTTTTCCGGCTAAAGCTGAATTCCTGAGTATTAATTTCTAAATTAGTTTTCATGGATTCTTGAAGGGCATCTTCACCAAATACCGAGATAAATCTAAAGGTTATAAGTTCATATAACTTCTGTTCATCAGTATCTAAATCTTTAGGTAATGTTCCGGTTGGGTGAATAGCAGGGTGTGCTTCATCAGTTTTTTTACCTTCATTTGGTTTTAAAGGCTTTTTAAGTGCATCGACATGCTTTTTAAATGCTGCACTTTTACTTAGTTTCTTAAGTATCTTGTCGTATCCAATGCTCTTTGGAAGTTTCTGGGATGAAGTACGGGGATATGATGTGTATCCTTCAGTATAAAGATTCTGTGCTATTTGCTGAGTCTTTTTAGGGCTGAATCCAAAAACACCGTATGCTTCAGATTGAAGACTTCCAAGATCGAATGGAAATGGGGGTGCTCTTTTATTTTCCCTTAATATAATGTCTGTAACAGTTGCATCTTCACCTTCACATTCAGCAAGGATACTGTCTGCGTCTTCTCTTTTGAAAATTTTCCCGGCTTTATGATCAGCGATTATATCGCCTTCAATATCAGCTTTAATCATCCAGTAGGGAACAGGTACGAATTTTTTGATTTCTTTTTCCCTATCTACCAGTATAGAAAGTGTAGGAGTTTGAACTCTTCCTGCAGAAAGTTGAATATATCTTTTAGTTGCTGCCCTTACTGAATCTGTCAAGTATTTGGATATATTTACACCAAATAGAAAATCAAGAACGTGTCTTGCAATACCACTATCAACCTGTCTGAAATCGACATCTATAGGGTTTTCATATGCTTTAAGGATATCTTCTTTTGTTAATGTTGAAAATTTCATCCTTTTTGCATTTTTTAAGCTTTCCTGACCACATCCATACTTTAATGCATTATAACCTATTAATGTACCTTCTATATCATAATCGCATGCATGCATATAACTATCTGCACCTTTAGACAGCTTTTTTATAGCATCTACATATCCCTTAACATATTTCTTCTGTTTATCCTTCTCATAAAGTGGGACCCATTCAACATCAAATATTTTTTCCTGTCCAGAAACAGTAGGGGAAAGGGAATATAAATGCCCTACTGCAGATAATACAGTAGTTTTTTTTCCATTTTCTTCAAATTCATAATATGGAACCTTCTTATAGCTGTTTTTCTTAGCATTCCTTGATATTGCTTTAGCTATTTTTTCCGATGATTTCGGTTTTTCGCAAATTATGACTTCATGCATGACTTCACTCAAAATAACACCCGAATAATATTGTTTTTATTAATCTTAAATTTTTAATAATTTTTTAAATATATTAATACTATTAAACTCTTTAATTAATTTTTTTCATATATATGTAACTATATTATTTGTGATGCATTATTATTTAAGTTTATACAATGAATAACAATGATTTTAAAGATATACATATAGCTTGAAAACCTCTTAAAATGCCATTTTAATATAAATAGCCCACTCAAAATCTATATATGCCCATAAATCAATTATAAATTCCTTATTAAAAATATAAATAATTTAAATTTTTTTAATTTTAAGCATCAGTAAATACTACATAATGTTTTTTAAAGAAAATTAACATAAATTGTTTATATGATCTGTAAAGGAGAAATTTAATGTTAATTGGCGTTATATCTGACACCCACATTCCCGAAAGGGCTTCAACAATACCTGAAATTATATTTGATGTATTTAAAGATGTAGATATGATTTTTCATGCTGGTGATCTGGTATCTCATGATGTTCTGGATGAACTTCAGAAAATAGCACCTGTAAAATGCTCACAAGGAAATATGGACCGGGCTTATGGCCTTAATATTCCTAAAAGTTTATCTTTTGATATAGAAGGAATTAAAATTGGATTAAATCATGGTGAAGTTTATCCTAGGGGAGATACACAGCAATTGAAATATATAGCAATGGAAATGGGTGTAGAAGTACTAATTACAGGGCATACGCACTGGTCTTTCATAGAAGAACTAGATGAAGTGCTTCTTTTAAATCCGGGAAGTCCTACTGTTCCAAGATTATCAGATCCATCTGTGATGCTTTTAGAAATTGAAAATAAAAAAATAGATGCGGAAATAATTAAAATTGGAGATCCCATCTGTAAAGCCCTTAATTTTGAGGGCAAATTTAAGTAATTTAGAATAGGAATGTTTAACATGGGTAAACGTTGGCAAGTTGAAAAGAAAAAAGAACATTATTATAAAGCTGCAAAAAAGGAAAATTATCGATCAAGAGCATCCTATAAACTATTACAGCTTAATAAAAAGTTTAAAATCATTAAACCTAAAGATTACGTAGTTGATTTAGGTGCTGCTCCCGGCGGTTGGTCTCAAGTTGCACTGGAAATTGTTGGAGAAGAGGGTAAAGTTATTGCAGTTGATCTTCAAAGAATTAAGCCATTTGAAGAAGGAAATTTTATTCAAATTACTGGAGATTTTACAAAAAAAGAAACTATAGACCGAATTGAAAGTGAACTCGAATGGAATGCGGATGTAATTTTATCTGATGCTGCCCCTAAATTAACCGGAATTAAAGATATTGATCAATTAAAATCCATTGATATTGCAGAAAATGCTTTGAAAATATCTGATTCTATCCTAAAAATTGGTGGAACAATGATTATTAAAGTCTTTCAAGGAGAAGGATTTGAAGATTATCTTAAAAAAGTTAAAAAGAAGTTTAAAAACGTTAAAACTACCAAGCCACCTTCCTCTAAAAAGGGAAGCATAGAAATGTATATTATAGCAATGAAAAAATATTAATTAATTTAAATAAATTATTACTATTTCTTTTTTATAATAATTTATTTTGAGTTAGTAATCAAAAAATAAAAGAAGTAAAATTTATAAAATATAAAAATCAATATAATATGGCATGGAACAGAAAAATGAAGAACTTTTTAAAAACTCATTTTACTTCTTACTTGAAAGTGAATACATGCAAAAAGAAACGCTTGTAAGACGTATCAAAGAACTCCCACGTGAAGAACTAGAAGATATGGCTCAAAGAGCAATCAGTTTAGCACTACGTGAAAGAGAAGCCCGACAAGCGTTACAAGGCAAAATTAACGAAAAATTCCATGACACGCTGGAAATGGCTTTTTAAAGCAACATTTTATTTCTTTTATATTTCTGATTTCACTTTATTAATATTATCTTTAGCTACTTGAAGCTGGTTTGTAGCAACACCAAGTCTTTTAACAACTTCATCATTAGATAGATTAGATGATAAAGCACTTTCAACATCAGTAATTGCAGAATTAGCTTTTACAAGTTCAATTTGAGCTTTACTAACATCATTTTTAACTTTTTTACTTGCATATCTAGTTTTAGATTTAATTGCATCTAACTGCGGACTTAAAGATGCATATTCAGATTTTAATGCTGCAAGCTCATCATAAGCCGAACCACTGTCCACATTAGATGAAACCTTAGAAGATAACCCCTGAACACCAATATATGCAAAAACTGCAACGGTAGCCAGTATCATTAGTATACCCAGAATGGATATTGTCATTGATGTCGCTTTAAATAAATTTAATCTAGATCTCTTCATTTAATCACCTGTGAACTAAGATAAAAAATAATATAAGAATTTAATTAATTTTTGTTTTTACTATATAAATATTTTATAATTAATTGATTATCATTAACATAAATTTTTTCATAATTGTAATAGTAAAGAATATTATTTTCAAGTGCAGATATATTTATGATGGACACCATAACCGAAAAATCAAAAACTTCAGTAGCCAAATTTGAGGATTTTTTCTCAACAGAATACAAGGGCGCTATCTTTGAAGCACTTGAAAAGTATCCTGATGAACGATCAGTGGTCGTAGACTATCTTCAACTGGAAATGTTTGATCCTGATCTAGCAGATTTATTAATAGAAAAACCAGAAGAGGTTATAAAAGCTGCTCAAAAGGCTATTAAAAACATTGATACAACACGTAAAAATGCCGATTTAAATGTTAGATTTGAAAATTTAAGCAATGTTATCCCATTAAGAGATTTAAGGAGTAAATATATAGGTAAATTCGTTGCCGTTGACGGAATTATTAGGAAAGCTAATGAAATCCGTCCGAGAATCATTAATGCCATGTTTGAATGCAGAAGTTGCATGAGACTACACGAAGTTCCGCAAAAAAGTAATCTGGTTAGTGAACCCGCACTCTGTAACGATTGCGGCGGTAGATCATTTAGATTGCTTCAAGAAGAATCTGAATTTTTAGATACTCAAACAACCAAGATTCAGGAACCTCTGGAAAATTTATCTGGGGGAGAACAGCCACGACAGATTAATCTTGTCCTTGAAGATGATCTGGTGGATACAATTACTCCTGGAGATATTATAAGGATTACAGGAACCCTAAAAACTGTTAGGGATGAGAAAACAAAACTCTTTAAAAATTATATTTATTGTAATTACATTGAAGCACTTGAACAGGAATTTGAAGAACTTCAAATAAGCGAAGAAGATGAAGCAAAAATAGAAGAACTGGCAAAAGATCCTGACGTTTATAATAAAATTATTAATTCTACAGCACCCTCAATTAAGGGATATAGGGAAGTTAAAGAAGCAATAGCTCTCCAATTATTTGGAGGTGTGGCCAAGGAACTTGAAGACAAAACCAGGATAAGAGGAGATATCCACATTCTAATTGTGGGAGATCCGGGTATTGGTAAATCTCAGATGCTTAAATATGTTTCTAAACTCGCTCCACGTGGTATTTACACCAGTGGTAAAGGTACCAGTGGTGTAGGACTTACTGCAGCGGCTGTTAAAGATGATCTTGGAGGATGGTCCCTTGAAGCAGGTGCATTGGTCTTAGGAGACCGTGGTAATGTCTGTGTAGACGAACTGGATAAAATGCGGTCAGAAGACCGATCGGCTATACACGAAGCACTGGAACAGCAGACCATAAGTATTGCAAAAGCAGGAATTATGGCAACTTTAAACTCCCGATGTGCTATGCTTGCAGCTGCAAACCCTAAATTTGGAAGATTTGACCGGTATAAATCAATTGCAGAACAAATAAATTTACCTTCTCCAATTCTTTCCAGGTTTGACCTTATATTTGTTGTTGAAGATAAGCCAAATGCAGATAGAGATAAAAAACTTGCAGGACACATTTTAAATATTCATAAAAACGCCCAAATTCCTTTTGAAATTGATCCTGAACTTTTAAGGAAATATATTGCATATGCAAGGAAACAAGTTCGCCCACAACTTACTAACGGGGCTATTGAGGTCCTTCAAGAGTTTTATGTCGGAATGAGAGGCAGTGCAGAAGATGATGACTCACCAGTTCCTATAACTGCGCGTCAGCTTGAAGCTCTTGTGCGTTTATCTGAAGCAAACTGTAAAATACGTCTTGGAAAAGAAGTTACTGCTGATGATGCTAAAAGAGCAATTAAATTACAACAAGAATGTATGAAACAGGTTGGACTTGATCCTGACACTGGTAAAGTAGATATTGATAAAGTAGAAGGGCGTACACCAAAATCAGAACGTGATAAGGCCCGGGTTCTTTTAGATGTTATCAAAGAGCTAAGTGATGAATACGGTGGCAGAGTACCAGTCAGCATATTAACTGATGAGATGGCAGAAAGATACAATGTTAGCGAAGAAAAAGTTGACCAGATAGTCACTAAATTAAAACAGCAAGGACTTGTATTTGAGCCTAGTGCTGGTTATTTAAAAACAGTTTGATTGAAAAATTTATATTTCAATCATTAATTTTTTAAGTTAAAAGAAGCATAATATATATGTCTCTAATTTTAAAATATTAATTTTAAGATAATTTATAATTCTCAATTTTTAAGGGAGGTAGATTTAATGAGCGATTATGATAAATTATTAGATAGAGCTATAGATCAATTACCGCAAAAGGTTTTTGAAACAAAGAGATTTAACGTACCACGTGCTTATTCTGTAATTCAGGGAAACAGAACTATTATTCAAAACTTTAAAGAAATAGCTGAAGCATTGAATAGAGATCCACAACACGTTCTCAAGTTTTTATTAAGAGAATTAGGTACTGCAGGAAATTTAGAAGGTAGCAGAGCCATTATGCAGGGTAAATTCACGCATTATCTCATAAACGACAGAATAGACGACTATGTTAAAAGATTCATCATGTGCCACGAATGTAACAGGCCAGATACAAGAATAGTCAGAGAAGATCGTATATTCTTACTTAAATGCGAAGCTTGTGGTGCAAAAGCTCCACTTAAGACATTATAAATGGTATTTTCCATTTATTCTTTTTTATATTTAATGATACTATGTTTTGCCCGAAATGTGGAGAAACTGACGAAGAACTGATTGAAGGCGTTTGTAAATCCTGTTTTTTAAAAGAAGTAGTTCTAGCAGAAATTCCCGATGAAATTGAAATAACTTTATGTGCTCACTGTGAATCACGATTGGTTAGTGGTAAATGGCTCGAACTGGAGTTAACTGACGAAGAGATAATTTTAAATACTCTTAATAAGCACATGAAGCTTAATAAAAACGCTGAAAATGTTGAAATATATGTAGAAACATTATTAGCACGCGGTTCCAATATTGAAACCATTGTACATGTAAAAGCAGACGTTATGGGTGAAATAGTTCAGCAGGACTATAAACTAAACGTTAAAATTAATAGAACTGTTTGTCCAGAATGCAGTAAATACGCTTCAGGATATTATGAAGCAGTTATTCAATTCAGGGCAGATAATAGATTTCCAGATGAAGGAGAAATTAATGCAGTTGATTCTCTAATTGCTGATAATATTGATAAAATTTCTAAGAAAAATAAAATGGCCTATATTTCAGAACGTTCAGTGCTTAAAGAAGGAATTGATTACTATGTTGGTTCATATAAAGTTGCAAAGAGGTTAACCAACACTTTAAAAGATCATTTTGGTGGAATAATCAAAGAATCTCCCCGACTTATGGGAAGAGATAAATCAGCTGGTAAAGACCTGTACAGAATATGGATTTCAATTAGAGTACCCTATTTAAGAGTTAATGATTTCATCAAATATGAAAACA
>JAEYSH010000058.1 GCA_023434825.1 Methanobacteriota archaeon
CTTCTAGAGTGTATCATATAACTCAATTCTTATTAGCTCCATTTTTAATAATAGGTTTTATTAAATTTTTTGAAGTTTTAATTAGGGAAAACTATGCCAAAATTTTTAATAATTCTCTAAAATTTACATCATTTTTTTTAGTAGTATTTTTAATATTTAATTCGGGTTTAGCTTATGAAATAACTGGTCAAATTCAAGACACTACTTCCTTAGTTTCATTACATCCTCATTATAATTATAGAATTTATGATGATGCTGAATTTGCAGGTGCTAAGTGGATATCTTCAAAAAATGATTATAAAATAGTCTATGCAGACCAATATAGAGCTCCTTTATTTACTATTTTTGGCTTGAATACTCGAGATATTCCTAAAAATTTCTATATTCTACCAAAATCGTATATATATTTAAGCAAATGGAATATTATGAATGAGAGTTTTATATCTCGTTCTCAAACTGGAGTAAACGTTAATTTTAGGATTATAAGTACTGAAAATATAACCTCAAATAAAGATAAAATATACTCAAGTAAAGGGGCAGAATTATATTTAGGGTGATAGAATGGTTAATATCGCGATTTTATTAGGTAATGGCCCTATAGGGGAAGATTCTTTTAGGATGGGTCCTTGGACAAAATATATAGTAGAAAAGCATAATTTATTTGTTATTTCAAGAATTAGTGAAGAAGCTTATTTATCAGAATCTTTAAAGAAATTTATTGGCGATGATCTTTTTTTAAAGCTTAAAATTGAGATTAAAGATCTAAAAGAACGTTCTAATGAATATCTTTTAGTCTATGATTCTCCATACTTTCAGAAAGATTATACAAATGATGAGATAGAAGAATTACAGTCATGGTTAGGTATATCTTATAGCTATATTTCTTCCTTAGACAGGAGATTTTATGATAAAAAGAAAATGAAAGATGTTAGAAATGAAAAAGAACTATATATATATATGGCTGCTTTAACTAATATTTATAGAGATTTTTTCGTTAAAAATGAAATTGAAGTTTTTATAAATAGTCTAGAGGATATTACATTTTCAGTTTTAGCTTATTATGTAGCAAAAAAATTAGATGTTACTGTTTTGGGGTTTGTTAGTAGTAGATTCCCTAAAAAAGGCATGCTTTTTTGTAAAGATTTTTCTGAATTATGTATTCATAATAAGAACAATGTAGAATGGGATGAAATAAATTCGTTATATTCTAATTCATTAATAGTACGTGAAGATCTAATTGAAAAAAATAAAAAATTTTTTCAAATATTTTCAATTAATCAAAGAGTTAGAGATCTCAAAAAGTTTTTAAATTATAAAAAATTTGTAAATAATTCTATAAAATGTTATCCTCATGAAAAATTTATATTTGAGCCAACTAGTGCTTTAAAAGAATTTAAAAATTATTTAATTAAATTTATTAGAGTTTCAATCATTAAATATTTTGAAAAAAAGTTAAATGAAACAGATAAATATTTTTTTTATCCTATCCATTATATGGAGGATGCACAAGTTACATTCAGAGAGCCTCACTTAGATCAAATAGATTTAATTAAGAAAATTTCCAGATCTTTACCTTTTGGATATTTTTTGTATGTTAAAGCCCATCCACATTATTTAGGTTCTGATATTAAATTAAATGATTTGTTTAAATTAAATAAGTTAAAAAATGTTAAATTAATATCTCCTACAGCTAAACCTATTGATTTAATAAAAAATTCTAAAGGTGTAATTACTGTAAATTCAACTACAGGATTTGAGTCTTTAATACAAAATAAGCCTGTTATAACATTTGGTCATGACATCTACTGTAGAGATGATCTATGTTATGTAATAAGAGACATTAATAAACTTTCAGATACTATAATGAAAATTATTGACAGAAAATTTGAAGGATTTGAAGCTAAAGAATTTATAAAATCTGTATATGCAAATACTATATGGATAGATGGATTTGGACCTACATTTGAATCATGTGGATTGATGGATGATGATGGGTATAATGTGGCAAAAAGTTTAGATATTATTATCAGTAAAATTGATTAATAATAATTCTTTTCTAAATATATAAATAGACAATATGTAACTCAATAAATGGACATTGTATTATGAAGAATATGAGTGGATATGGATATGTTGATAAATAGTGATAATTTAGGGCCAAAGCAAAGTTTTTTTATAAAAATAATTAAAAAAATTTACTATAATCGTTTATTAAATAAAATTTTAGCATATATCTATGCATTACTACTGGATTCTTATGATATCACTAGATATCGGCAGTATAGGGTTACATATAATATTGATCCATCATTCAAATTTAGAGGAAATGGAATAATTTTTGCAGGGGAAGGGGAAATACAAATATCTGAGAATTCATATATCGCAAAAAATACTATATTAGAATCATTTGAAAATTGTAAGATTGTTATTGGAAGGAATAGCGCTATTGGGCCTTATGTAAAAATGTATACTGGGGGTAAATCAACAGATCAAAATTTAGATCAAGATCCTTTTGGCGGTCAAGTAGATCTTTGTGTAGACGATATAAGTATTGGTAATGGTTGCTGGATTGGTGCTAATGTGGGTATTAAAGGAGGAGTAAATATTGGAGATAATGTAGTTATAGGTATGAATTCTGTTGTAACAAAAGATATCCCTTCTCACTGTATTGCTGCAGGATCTCCTGCAAAAGTCGTTAAATTTAAACCATATTTATCTGAAAAAGAAAAATTATTAATATTAAACAAATTTAATATAGAATTATAATTTATTGATTTTATCATAATTATTGCTCATTATGAGACTTTTTAATAAGATTATCTCCTCTTTTTTAATACAGCCTAAAATTAATACTAAAATTAAATAAACTAAAAAACTAATTCCTATTACAATTAAAATATTCAGAATTCCTACTGGATTAATGAATACAATAATCATCGATATGATAATTGACGTAAAAACGCATTTAAATATAAATTTAAGATCAAATTCAAAATTGAAATATTTATAAGAATAAAATAAAGTAATAATTAAAGCAATTAAATATGCTAATAAAGTCATTATCGCAGCTGCAAGAATTCCAATATATGGTATGAACATAATATTAAAAATAATATTGAATATTGCTGCAATGATCCATGAAAATCCTAAAATTTTCGTTTCTTTTTTTAAAATAATTATATTAGCAATATTTCCATATAATCCAAATAATAAAGCACTCAACGCAACAAATGGTGTTATATAATATCCATTTAAAGCAATATCTGGTGTAGTTAATAATATTAATAAATTTTTAGAGAGTATGGAAATTACAAATACGGAGGGTATTGCTATCAAAAGGAAATATTTAACTGAATATTTTAGAAATATTTTTACTTTTTCAACATTTCCTTCTTCATAATATTTAGGTAGAATAGAAGGTAATAATAGGTTAAATGGGGCAGCTATCATTAATATAAGATTTCCAAGCACGTATCCTGGCGAATAATATCCAACAAAAGCAGTACCTAACATTATTCCAATTATATATCTGTCACTAGACTCTATAATCCAGTAAGATAAACTTGTTGGAATAGTAGGTAATCCAAAAGATAAATATTTTCTAGTATTCTTGAATTTAGGAATTATAAAATCTATTTCTAATGCTATTAAAATTACCATAATTAAAAATGTAATAAAATTAGAAATTAAAAGTCCTAATGCGGTTATGAAAATTCCGAACCCCTCAATTGCAAAATATGAAATTAAAAAAACACCTAAATATGTTTGAAGAATTAAAAATATTGAATATTTTTTCATTTTTTGGAATGTTCTAAAAAAATTTAAAAGGAAGACATTTAAAGAAGCGAAAAAAACTACTAAAGATAGTATCATGGTTATATTTGATTCACCATTAAATAATAAGTTTGCAATGCTTTGAGAAAATATGCATAAAAATAAAGATATGAGAAAACTAGAAATTAAAACTAAGCTAAAAATTGAATAAAATCCTCTTTGTATTTTTTTTTTATTTGTTTCTGCCGAAAAATAACGAACAAATGTATATGGAAGGCCCAATGTTGCAATGTTTGGTAATAATACAAGAGTAGTATAAAATTGGACCCAAATACCGTATTCATTAATTGAAAAGTTTTTTGTAAGTATAATAAGTAAAATTAAGTTGCTTAAAGCTATTAGAATATTAGTAAATCCAATTAAACCTATTCTTTGTATAAAAAGTTTATACTCTTTCAATATTTCACCTAATAATTTCCAATTTTATACGATGATAATAAAAATTATCTTATGATTCTATGTTTTTGACAAAAAATTCTACTAATTTAAAATCAACATCTGAATCAATATCTATCGAACGTTCATATGGCATTTCATAAATTATACTTTCCTCATTTATCACACTTTCTATTTTAGCTAAATATTTTGTCCAGTAAATATAGATAGATGCATTTAATTCGTATACTATAGGAGTATCTTGCATTCTGAATATTGGATTCTTTAAATTTTTACTTAAATAAGCATATCCTCTTGAATCTAATTCTACCATGTTAAAATAAGGATTTTTTCTGGCTTCACAAACAGAAAATAAGTTTTTAGCATTTTTTTTGGTAAAAATATTAAATGCATTGTTTATATCATCAACAGTTCTTAGGGGACTAGTAGGATCTAAATCAACTACTAAATCATATTCTTCATTTTCTACGTTTTTTAAATATTCTATCGCATGTTTAATTACAGGTAATTTAGGTGCTTTATCATTTGCAAGTTCATTTGGGCGCATAAATGGTACTTCGGCACCATATTTTCTTGAAATTTCAGCAATTTCTTCTGAATCGGTTGATACTATTATTCGATCTGCTTTTCCCCATTTTTTAGCAGTATCAATTGTATGGGCTATTAAAGGTTTACCCATTAAATTTCTAATATTTTTATTTTTTACTCTTTTTGAACCTTTTCTTGCGCATATAGTTATTAGAATTCTCATAAATTCACAATCCCTGCATTATCTCTCATGTACAAAGCATATTTAAGAGTCCCTAAAGCAAATGATAGGTCATTAAAGCTTTTTTTACCTTTATTAACACAATTTAGGAAATAACTTATTTCATTTGTATACATTTCATTTCTATTAAATTCAAAATTGATTTTTTCCTTTTTTCCATCGTTAAAAATATTTACTGAAGAATTTATTAAATCTAAAAAGATAACAGCATTTTCTGAGGATATCTCTAAATATCTTTCAGGAATTTTTCTGAAATAATCCAGATGTATTTCACATAAAATGCCATTTTTTAATTTCCATATTCCATTTGCTACATCTTCTGTATCTATTTCTAAATTGCTAATTTTTGAAGATCCAAAATATCCTTTTTTTATATCACCAAAAATCCAGCGCATATAATCAATTTCGTGTATTAAATCTAAGGATACCCCACCACCAAGTTCTTTTTTAGCGCAATATAACTCCCTATAATCTTGTTCCGGGCGCCATTGTGGTAAATATGATCCTGAAACTATCTTTAATTGAAAAATTGTGGCGTAATCTTCAACGTGTTTTTTAATAAATTTAACGGCGGGATGAAATCTTAAAGGACAAGCAACATGGAATATTGTAATTTCATTTTTATTAATTAGTTCATTAACATTTTCAACATTATCTGAAACAGGTTTTTCTATAAAAATACCTGAAACTTCATTTACAAATTCTAAAGCCATTTCTACATGTAAAGAAGTGGGATTTGTTATAAAAACTATATCTGGACTATATTTTTTTGCATCTTTCAAATTATAAAATTCATAATCAATTAATTTTCCGCAATTATTTTTTATATTATTTTTTTGACTTCTTAATGCGGCAATTTCTGAAGAAGGTAATAATTTTTTAAGATTATTAAGATTTCTACATCCTATTGAACCCATGCCTACAAAAAGGACCTTTTTTACCAAACTGACAAACCTCCATCAACTATTATATTCTGTCCAGTTATATATTTAGATCCATCAGAAACTAAGAAAATTAAGGTACCCACAATATCTGAAGGATTGGCCATACGTCCTAAAGGAACTTTTTGAGAATATTTTTCAACAAATTCTTTAGGTTGGTCATTAAATATCCCTCCGGGGCTGATAGCATTCACTCGGACATTATAAGGAGCAAGATATGTTGATAGATATCTAGTAAAGTTTACAATTCCTCCTTTAATCATAGAATATTCCACGGGCATTGTCATTTTAGTATCATCGTAAATAGAAAAATTTGGCCCTAAAAATCCATATATTGAGGCAATATTTACAAT
>JAEYSH010000167.1 GCA_023434825.1 Methanobacteriota archaeon
GTCCTGGACACTGATGAATCTATTAAAATATGTGTTTTATCTGGAGATCAGATAATACAGTATTTTGGGGAGAATTTAAAGCCATCAAGAGTAATTTTAGGTTCTGATGTAGATGGAATATACGATAAAGACCCTAAAAAGTTTGATGATGCAAAATTAATGGAAACAGTTTCATCATGTGAAGAATTATCTGCAGAAGGTTCTTTAAATGTAGATGTAACTGGTGGAATGCAGGGAAAATTAAAGGAATTACTGGAACTTGCAGAAATTGGAATAGAATCCGAAATTATTAATGCAAGCAGAAGCGGTTTTATTAAAAAGGCTCTTAATCATGAAAAGAGAATAGGAACTGTTGTAAAAAAGTAAAATGACTTAATTATAATTTAATCATGCTAATGGTATTATTTAAAAGGAATAAAAACAAAGGAAGTGCAATATGACTTCAGATAGAAAATTGGAGCATTTATTACTATGTGCAAATTGTGATGTTGAATATAGGGGAAGTACTGGATTTGAAGATATTGAACTAATCCACAGAGCTCTTCCAGAAGTAAATAAAGAAGAAATTGATATCAGCGCAGAATTATTTGGAAAGAAAATGGATGCTCCGTTAATAATATCTGCAATAACTGGAGGCCATCCGGCTGCATTAAAAGTTAATAAAGAACTTGCAAAAGCAGCAGATAAAATGAATATTGGAATGGGTGTTGGAAGCCAGCGTGCTGCAGTAGAAAACAAGGAATTAATTCCAACTTACAGCGTAGTTAGAGAGAATGCACCAGAAGCAGTTATACTTGGCAATATTGGTGCACCACAAATAGAATTTGCTGAAAGGGCTGCAGAAATGATAGATGCAGATGCACTTGCAATTCACCTTAATACGCTCCAGGAGGCTATTCAGCCTGAAGGAGATATAGATGCACGTGGATACATCTCATCAATAGAAAAAGTAACAGATTTGATTGACATGCCTGTTGTTGCTAAAGAAACTGGAGCAGGAATTTCAAGAGAAGATGCAATAACACTGGAAAAGGCAGGAGTTGCAGCAATTGATGTAGCTGGTTCCGGTGGAACAAGCTGGGCTGCCGTTGAAACTTACAGAGCCAAAGACAGTTACATGGGAAACATGTACTGGAACTGGGGAATTCCAACAGCAGTGAGCACAGTTGAAGTATGCGAGTCAGTTAATGTTCCAGTTATATCTTCTGGAGGAATAAGAAACGGTCTTGAAGCTGCAAAAGCATTGGCTTTAGGTGCAGAATCTGTAGGTATGGCATTACCATTCCTTAAAGGTGCTTATATTGGTCAAGATGCATTATTAAAAACAATTGAACAATTTAAAGAATCGCTTAAAGTAGCCATGTTCCTTGTTGGAGCAAAGAACATAAAAGAGCTTAGAAAGAGTAGCCTCATAATTCGAGGCGAAACTAAAGAATGGCTTACTGAAAGAGGTTTTGACACTAAAAAGTACGCTAGAAGAGCATAATTTATAAATAACGATAATTATCATTATATTTCATAGTTTAATATTGAATTTTCAATATTAATACGATCAAAATCATTTACAAATCCAAAAAGAGTTTAAATAATTAATCTGGATTTGTTCTAACGTAATAAACGCAATAAACTCAGGAGGTTTTCAATGAGCGTTGAAGTAATAGCAATAGGCGGATATGAAGAAGTAGGAAAGAATATGTCCGCAGTTAAAGTCGGAGATGACGTTGTCATTTTTGATATGGGAATTCATCTAGATAGAATTCATATTCATGAAGATACAGACATAGCAAGGATGCACAGTCTAGATTTAATCGAAAGGGGAGTTATACCTGACGATACATTAATGAAAGAAGTGGACGGTAAAGTGAGAGCCATAGTTTTCACTCACGGTCACTTAGATCACATAGGAGCGGTTGCTAAGCTTGCACATAGATATGAAGCACCAATTATAGCAACACCTTACACATTAGCACTTATAGAAAGGACAATCAAAGGAGAAAAAAAGTTCTCTGTTTCAAACCAGTTACAGGTTCTTAATGCTGGTGAAAAATGCCAGATATCCCCGGATATAACACTGGAATTTATTCATACAACCCACAGTATCCCTCATGCTGCAATGGCAGCTTTACATACCTCTGAGGGAATAGTGGTCTATGCAAATGACTTTAAATTTGACAACTACCAGATGATTTCAGAGCCACCGAATTACAGCAGGCTTAAAGAATTAGGTAGAAAAGGAGTATTAGCTCTCATTGTTGAAACAACAAGAGTTGGAGAGGATGGAGAAGCTAAAACTCATTCTGAAAAGATTGCAAGAATAATGCTTAAAGATATTATGCTTGATCCATTAGATGAAAAGAACGGAATGCTTGTAACTACATTTTCATCCCATATAGAGCGTATTCAAGCTATTTGTAATATAGCCGAGCAAAGTGAAAGGAGCATGCTTTTACTTGGAAGGTCAATGGAGCGATATTGTGGAATGGCAGAAGCAATGGGGATATTAAAACTTCCAGCAACTGCAAGTATCTACGGGAGCCCTAAGGCGGTTAACAGAGCACTTGCAAAAGCAGAAGAGAATAGGGCAGATTATCTTTTGGTTACTACTGGCCATCAGGGAGAACCAGATGCTCTCTTACCACGTATAGCCAGTGGAAGGACTCAATTTAATGTTAGAAACGGTGACAATGTAGTAATATCTGCACCTATAATACCAAATCCAATGAACATAGCTAACAGGAATTTACTGGAGCGAAGACTTAAATCAAGTGGTGCCAGAATATTTACTAATGCTCACGTTTCAGGACATGCTGGTCGTGAAGATCATAGAGATTTCATAAGAATGTTAAACCCAATGCACATAATTCCTTCTCACGGAGATCTAGCAATGCTTTCATCATACACTGAGCTTGCTGAAGAGGAAGGATATAAAATGGGCAATAATATCCATGTATTAAGAAATGGTCAGGCGCAGGTTTTTAACGGAGGAATTTAATGGAAGTAAAGGACATACTGAAAAAATATTCTGAAAGCATAGATAGCGAAATAATAGCAACATTAAGTACTATTGACCCTTCAACACTTTGTGAAGCTTCAGATCATCTTATAAAAGCTGGAGGAAAGAAACTTAGGCCAGTTCTCGTTGTCTTAAGTTCAGAAGCTGTAGGTGGCAGAGCTCAGGATGCCCTTAAAACTGCAGCTTCCATGGAATTAATCCATACTTTCTCCCTTATCCATGATGATATAATGGATAAGGATGAAATGAGAAGAGGAAAACCATCTGTGCATATGCTGTGGGGAGAACCCATGGCAATTTTAGCAGGAGATACATTATTTTCAAAGGCATTTGAAACTGTACTGGAGACAGATACAACAAATGTGGACCCAAAAAGAGTAGTAGATGCTCTAAAAACTGTTGTAGATTCATGTATTAAAATATGTGAAGGTCAGGCTCTTGATATTAGTTTTGAAGGTCAGCTAGAGGTTAAAGAAGAAGAATACCTGACTATGATCTACAAAAAGACTGCTGCATTAATAGCTGCTGCAACAAAGGCAGGAGCAATAATTGGTGGGGGGAATGAAGAGCAAGTAGAAGCACTCTCTGAATATGGGCGTTTAATCGGACTTGCATTCCAGATTCAAGATGATTACCTCGATGTTGTAAGTGACGAGGAAGATATTGGAAAACCTGTTGGAAGTGACATTGTAGAAGGTAAAATGACTTTAATGGTTGTCCATGCACTTGCAAATGCATCAAATGAGGATAAAGAGAGACTTATTTCTATTTTAGAAGCTAATGATGAAGATCTTGTAGATGATGCAATCTCAATATTTAATAAATATGGATCAATTGAATACACTCGAAATATTGCTTTAGATAACGTTAAAACTGCAAAAGAGCTATTAAATGTTTTAGAAGATTCTGAAGCTAAAAAATCTCTTGAATTAGTTGCAGACTTTGTTTTAGAAAGAACACATTAATTTAATAATTTTTATTTTAATTTTTTATATTGAAGTGGTATTATGGAGAACCTAAAGGATCTTGTATACAAATACGCCCTGCAAAATGCGGTAAAACATAAAGGAACGGCTCAAAATGGTGCAGTAATTGGTATTATAATGAGTTCACACCCTGAATTTAGAAAAGATGCAAAAGAAGTTTCAAAAACTGTAGGGGAAATTGTTGCAAAAATTAACGCATTGAGCTTTGAAGATCAAAGTGAAGAACTTGATAA
Organism: Methanobacteriota archaeon; assembly: GCA_023434825.1. Lineage (GTDB taxonomy): Archaea > Methanobacteriota > Methanobacteria > Methanobacteriales > Methanobacteriaceae > Methanobacterium_D. The sequence goes on from JAEYSH010000167.1 coordinate 4,233, forward strand.
GATGGGCGGTCTGGTAGTTGAAGAAAAAAAGGTAGAAGAGAATGGACTTGCCGAATTACCTAATGTTAAAGGAGAGGTTGTTTTAAGATTTGCTCCAAATCCGAGTGGACCGCTCCATATAGGACATGCAAGAGCTGCAATTTTAAACAATGAATATGTTAAAAAATACGGCGGAAAGCTGGTACTTCGAATAGAAGATACAGATCCAAGAAGAGTATATCCAGATGCCTATGAAATGATAGATGAAGATCTTAGCTGGATGGATGTTAAAATAGATGAAAAATTCATTCAAAGCGATAGGATTCCTATTTATTACGAATACGCCCAAAAACTCATTGAATTAGGCGGCGCTTATATGTGCACATGTGAGGGCGGCGAATTCAAAAAATTAAAGGACCAGAAATTGCCCTGTCCATGTAGAGATCAGGGAATTGAAGAAAATCTCAAACTGTGGGAAGAAATGGAAAATATGAATGAAGGAGACGCGGTTTTAAGAGTTAAAACTGATATAGAACATAAAAATCCTGCAATAAGAGATTTTCCGGCAATGAGAATTGTTGAAGCAGAACATCCACGAACTGGAAATAAATATAAAATTTATCCAATGATGAACTTCTCCGTGGTAATAGATGATCATTTAATGGGAATGACCCATGTTTTACGTGGAAAAGACCACCTTGCAAATTCTGAAAAGCAGAAATACATTTACGAACATTTTGGATGGGATATTCCAGAATTTATTCATTACGGCAGACTTAAAATGGAAGATATTGCATTAAGTACCTCCAAAGCTAAAGAAGGAATAGAAAATGGGACCTATTCTGGTTGGGATGATCCAAGACTTGGAACAATTAGAGCAATTGCAAAAAGAGGAATAATGAAAGAATCTCTTGAAGAGTTAATGAATGAAATAGGCGTTAAAATCGCTGATTCAACAGTAAGCTGGAAGAAAATTTATGGGTTAAACCGTGCAATCCTTGAGGAAGCTGCAAACCGGTACTTCTTTGTGTGGAATCCTGAAGAAGTTATAATAGATGATTTTCCTCAAGATAAAAATGAAATAATTAAAAGGCCAATGCACCCTGACTTTTTAGATCAAGGATACCGTGAAATTCCATTTAATGGCGAATTTTATCTTGTAAAAGAAGATTTATACGAAGGATATAAAGAAATCAAGATAATTGATGGCCAGATATCAGAAGAAAACCCTAAAATTCATTCAGATATTTTAGAATATGCAAAAGAGCTAGAATATGAATTTGCAGATAAACTGTTATATAAGGCTATAAGGCTTATGGATGCACTGAATATAATCGTTTTCCAATTAGATTATGGATCTGAAAATACAGAGAAGGAGTATATAGGAGTAGTATATAATTCAAGCTTTGAAGATGCAAAGAAAGTTGGTGCACAAATAATTCACTGGATTCCTGCAGAAGATAATGTTAATGTAGAGGTTGTTATGCCCGATGCAAGCATCATTGAAGGTCTTGCAGAACCATCATGTAAAAACCTTAAAATTGGAGATATTGTACAATTTGAAAGGTTTGGATTTGCTCGTTTGGATGAAATTAAGGATGATAAATTAGTTTTTTACTTTGCACATAAATAATGGATTTTAGGAGATTAAAAATGGTACAGATTAATGAAAACTATCTATTGCTAAAAAGCAATTATATATTCGCAGAAATCGATAATCGTGTTGAAAAATATGAAAAAGAGAACCCTGATGCCAATATAATTCGAATGGGAATTGGAGATGTTACAAAACCATTACCAGAAGCTATAATTCGCGGATTCAAGCAAGGTGTAGATGAAATGGGTCATGCTGATTCTTTTAAAGGCTATGGTCCATATAGAGGCTATGACTTTTTAATTGAAGAAATTATCAAAAATGATTATGCACCTTTAGGAATTCAATTGGATTCTGAGGAAATATTTGTCAGCGAGGGAGCTAAACCAGATACTGGAAATATTCAAGAAATATTTGGTAAAGATAGCGTAGTAGCGGTTACTGACCCTGTTTATCCAGTATATGTTGAAAGTAATATAATGGCAGGCCGTGGAGGTCCAATGGGAGAAGATGGGAAATATGAAGGTTTAATTTATTTACCTTGTACTGAAGAAAACAATTTCACACCTGAACTTCCTAAAACA
>JAEYSH010000176.1 GCA_023434825.1 Methanobacteriota archaeon
AACAGAAAGGAACGCAGAAAAAAGAGAAAAATCCCCGCGTTGAGGAATGCAAGGATTATATCTTTTCCCACCTTCACGATAAAATCAAAATTGGGGATATGGCTTTGGAGCTTCAGATGAACCCCAACTATATTTCCGATCTGTTTAAAAAGGAGGAAGGGATTTCTATTACAGACTATATTCGAAATGAAAAAATAAAGCTGGCTGAAAATCTTTTAATTTATTCCAGATATGATTATATTGAGATATCGGCATATCTGGGGTTTTCTTCACAGAGTCATTTAGGAAAGCAGTTTAAGGAAGTGACTGGCATGACATTAAAACAATACAGGGACTGTTATGGTGTAAAAGAGTTTATCCATAATGGGAAGAAGGTACATCTAAAAAACAGGAGTCTGTCGGTAGACAAAAATGGTTTTGAATAAAGAACAGATTCCATCCTGTGTACTAACAGGTAGTGTAATAAATTTTATATCTGTGGAAATAAATGGCTTCTTTCTGGGAATGAATTAGATAAACAATTCATTTTCAGAAGAGCACTTTTTTTATGGCAATCGCTAAAGAACAGTTACAGCAAATCATCGCAAACAACAATATTAAAATTGTCGGTGCTATCTACTCCTTATTTAAGGGCAGCTTTAAAGACATGTTTCAGGAAATATTGGAAGCAGAACTGAATGCATCATTTGGTCAAGAAAAAATAAATAAGGGGTTACTGATACTGATAACAAGCGCAATGGATATTCTCCAAAAACGGTGAAAAGTAAATTTGGTCAATTAACTCTGGATATTCCCAGAGATAATAATGGAGAGTTTGAATCCCTAATCGTCCCCAAATAATCAACGTGACATTTTTGGTATCGAAGGACAGGTTATTTTTCTTTATACAAGAGGTATGTCTACCAGAGATATTCATGACGGGCTTCATGCTTTATACGGGATAGAATTGTCCGCGGATATAGTCAGTGAGATTACAGATAAAATTTTACCGGAAATAAAAGAGGGGCAATCTCGTCCTCTGGAGCCGGTTTATTCCCTTTATCTTCATGGATGCGATCAGCATTACCGGAATTGAGATTTGGTAATCAGCCAGTTAATGTTATTAATCCGGAACGCTTGCATGAATATCTATAAAAAAACCGGTCTTTAAAAATTTATATCTTCTAACTCTCCATTGGCTATTAAAAATATTAGGTCATTTCACATAAATCAACACCAATATGGTCACATATAGGTCTAAAATCATCAATATTAGTCGTACATATTTTCTTTTCACTAGTTTTTAATGCTTCTAATGAAATTATACAATCTCCTAATGATCTACATGTATTTCCCTTAAGGTCATATTCATTTATTATAATTTTATCCATAGCCTTTTTCATCTTTTCTTGTATAGTGGGTTTCTCTTTTAACTCCTTAATAATTTCTATATGCTTTGCAATGAATTCGCATGATTTACAAAAATCATCTAACTTCGTACATGATATCCCCGGAATGCCAGCACTACTTTCTTGGTAAACTATTTCCGCTTTAGCTCGATGACAATCAGTTTCATTAAACAAATCAGACTTCAATCCATATTTGAATCTAACTTCTAATCTTTTAGCATATGTGCGTAATTCTTCTCGTATTAATGCATAATCCTCGTTATAAGTCTTACATAAATCGTTAAATACATAATAGACTCTTTCAAAAGATCTATTAAATACTGTGTCATTAATATTTTCTCTAACACCAGCTACAGTATCCTCAATTTGCATTATGTTATATAATGTAATAAAATCCTTAACCATATTACTTTTATATTCACCTAATACAAAAGTAGAGGATCCACAATCATTTTCAGAGATAATATGTTCTATTTCAAGCTTCCGTTTTCTTTTAAAGATTCGTTCAATCTGTGCCGTTGTATCCAATAATATTTCCACAATTTTACTCCTCTTCTGGGAATACTGATAAGTTTAATTTATATAATTTTTCATCAAATTCAAAATATTTAGACTCCCCAATATACTCATTCTGACACTCCATCAGCATCAGAATCATTAAATCAATTTGATTGTTAGTAAATACTTTTTTAGCATAATTCCTCTTAATTGCTTGAAAGAATAAATGCATTGTACTTTTTCGCTGATTATTTTCTCCATTTCTTTTCACTATTCTAAGCAATTTAAGACATTTGTTAGAAACACATGCACATGAAGCAATCTGATCCTGAATATCATCTAATTCTTTAATTTTTTCAACTTCAGTAATTATTTCTTGAATAATTCTATTTTCCTCACTGAGTTTCATTATCTCATCACCCGCATTAAATGCATATTTTGCACCCTTTGGTATATAATTATACTCAGATTGTACAAAATTATTCACTTTAAAATTTAGATTATCAACTTTATGTAATAATTCATCTACTCTTTCCTCTTGAGATTCTTGTTTCATCATAATTATACTTTTAAAAAGTTCATTTGATAAATCACTTTTTAAATTTTTACTCTCTGTGATTTCTTGTTGTGAATATTTCATTACAATCTCTCCTTAATTCGTTGTAAACTATTTATCAAATAATCTATATCATATTTATCACAAACAAATTTAACTTTTTGATTAAATAATATTTCATCCTGATCAACTTCTCTATTAAGACTTTCAGAACTTGTAAATTCTAGTATTGAATACAACATGTCTGAATTATCCTCAAAAACATATCTATTAATTTCATATGAAATTTTACTTAATTTATCATTCAATGTATTCTCTTTCAAAACATATCTAGATATTGCCTCTTCATTCATTAAAGTGTCTTTTATATAACGCCTTTTTTTACTTTTTTCTTTAACAATATATTTCACATCCTCTGAGCTACATCCATTCGACTTTAAATAATCCTCTAACGAATTTTCTACCATAGTTGGTTCTTTTATATTTTGTTCAATAATTACTGAAACTTCCTCTATGATAATTTCATTAAACTTTTGAAATTCTATATCCTTATATTGGCTCGAAAATATTTCTTTATCTATCAAAATATCAAATTTAACTTTATTTATAAAACCAAAAAGAATTAATATCTGCTTTTTCCTTAACATTTCGCATGATATATCTACACATCTTTTCAAATCTTCAAATCTGCAGCTAAACCTATAATTTTTAGGGTATTTTCTTTCCATTTCAAGTCTCCTTTTATATAATATATTACTGATATTAGATTGAAACCTTACTTCATTCATATTTTTAATTATATATATTATAATACATCTTATTGATATTTTCCACAATAGATTAGAAAAGTTCTAAGTCAGGGGCAGGACTATTTGTCTGATACGCCGTGTAACAAGCTTACGGACAAAGAGGGGGCGCAAAATCACAAAAATAAAGTGATGGAGTGATACCATCCTTCTAAGTGAATAAAATATCAGAAAGATTCTCGTTTTGCGAAGTACTTTGCCATTTCCTACCGCCATGGCAGATATAGGTGTCTGCCTCTCTGTCATAATTCATGTTCACCCGCTGACTAATATCTTTCTTAATATTTTTCTTCCCATTTTCCTACGGATTTTTTCCAGACAAAGGTATATTTGTTCGCACATAACTCCAACTTTGTTCCATCAATAAAAACAGTTTCTTTTAATAATTCTCCCATGAGAGCAAGCCGCCAGACGAGTTGATAAAACAGATCTTTATAAGCTCCCGCTTAAAAACCTGTACGAAATCTTGAAATGGCGCTGTGAACCGGCACTTTCGCCCAACCAACAGCCACATGAAGTTGATGTCCCGTTTAGAGACAGTTTCAATTTTTCTTAAAGAGTAAATGTTTCGGAAATAGGAATAGGTTAATATCATGAATTTGGTCTTGGGGTCCACTGCTTAAAAAAAGAGCTATTGCTCCATTAGATTATTCATCTATTTTTGCAACAGCCCCTGCTGATTCTATTAAAACTCCCCTGTTTTAATACGCTCTTTTTAGTTCGTCTATGTAGCTTTTTAATGTATCAAATCCTCCCTGCTGATAACGGCGGATAAATTCGGTTCCAATTATGGCGCCGTC
>JAEYSH010000178.1 GCA_023434825.1 Methanobacteriota archaeon
ATTCCGGAACTGGAGGTTTAGAAAGTGGTTCCACTCCTGTGGATGTATCTAATTATCATATACTACCCCTAACCCTTCTCCTTATGGGCGGATACATTTTTACTTATTATCTTTTCAAAAAGGGTATTTTAAAGCCTCAAAAACATAAAAGAATCTGGAATTTGTTACTAGTTGGTGGTTACCTGGGAACAGGACTAACGGGGATTATACTTACTGTTATGATAAACTTGGGCCTTTCCAGCGTTTATGATGCCGGTTTGACTTACTGGCATGCAGAACTATCCATTTTAATGGTAATCGGAACTTTAATCCACTTACACATTTATAAAAAGCCATTTATGAACATATTTAAAGTTTTATTTGGATTTAGGGCAAATTCAAAAAAGAAAGAATATAAATCAATTAATATGTCAAAATAGGTAATATTTTGATTTTAGATCTTCTTTTTTATAAAAATCCGATAACTTTATTCCATTTACATTCTAAAAGTAAACCATAAATGGGATTATCAGTCTTCCAAACCCATTATGGTGATATTGTGGAAAAAATTCTCTGGTGGCTTATTGCTGGTTCAAAGGGAGGTATCAACCGTGCAAGAATAATAAGAGAATTGCATGAAAGGCCATATAATGCAAATAAACTTTCAGAAAAGCTTAATCTTGATTACAAGACCGTAAGATACCATATAAAAATTTTGGAAGATAATAAAGTTATTCAAGCTTCTGGGGGAAAATATGGAGCCATGTATTTCCTTTCTTCCCCCATGGAAAATAGTTATGATGTTTTTAAACAAATATGTCATGAAATGGAAGATTAATAGGTGATAATGTGGTTGAGGGGCAAGTTAATAGAGAAAGAGGAATTGAAAATAATCTACCAGTTGATGATCCATCTCTGTCGTTTGTTGCAGCACTTGTAGGTGCTGTAAACATAATATTACTCTTTTTGCTGTTTCTAGTTTATTTATCAAGTTACAGAAAACTAAAATCAAGCTTTAGTTTAGGTTTAATGTTATTTGCAGTTTTACTTATAATTCAAAATGCAATTTTCATATTCTTCCTGCTTACAAAAGAAGGATTTCACGGCCCTGGAATGGGAGGTCCTGTTTTAAGTATAAATCTTATTCAGTTCAGTGCATTATTAGTTTTACTTAAAATAACAAATTTCTAATTTTAAATTTTTTTTAATTTTGCACATAATGAGTTTGAAATCATTTAAATTTATTTCGTTTAACCTTTATATAACGAAATAACATATAGAATTCAAAAATACGGAAAATTCAAAACATGAAAAACTATCAAATTTAATGGTCCCAGTATATACTAATAAGCACCAGATACGCAACTTTAGCTAATTTTAAATTTTAAGATAAATTTAAGTCTCTAAATTATTATATACTAAATAAATAAAGAAAATGAGGAATATCAATGGGCGCTATAACAGTATGTATTCCAGACGAATTGGAAATAGCATTTAGAAGAATTACAAGAATAAAATATGGGGATAAACAGGGCCGTCTTTCAAGGGGTGCTACCGAAGCTCTCTTTGAATGGTGTAGAAAAGAAGGGTTTGATTATATTGATTTAGAAGATGATAGAGTATGCGAATAAATTAATTAATGGGAAATATGACAAAAATTAGTATTTCTAAATGCAGCTCTTATAACATAAAAGAGATTCAAAAAGCAGTAAATAATTGTTTAGAAAGTTTAGGGGGACTTTCTAACTTTATTAAAAGTGGAGATACTGTATTAATTAAACCAAATATTCTACTTGCTAAAAAACCGGAAGAAGCCATAACTACACATCCTGCAGTTATTGAAGCTATTATAATTGCTCTTAAAAAAGTTGGTGCTGTTCCAGTTGTAGGAGATAGTCCGGGAGGGCTAGTAGGACATGTTATAAAACACTGGAAAATTACAGGCATTGAAGAAGTTTGCAAACGCCATGATGTCGAAATTCTAAATTTTGAATCTTCAGGAGTATATGAAAAGAAATTAAATGGAAATCATTACCATATCGCAAAACCAGTTTTAGATGTTGATTTTATTATTAATGTGCCTAAAATAAAGACTCATGGACTCACAACGTTTACCTGTGCTATTAAAAATATGTATGGTGCAGTTCCTGGCCTTATAAAAGTTAATTACCATAAAGAAGCCCCCAAACCTTCTGATTTTTCTGCATTAGTTGTGGATATATTCCAGTTAACAAAACCCGCTTTAAATATAGTTGATGGTGTTATTGGAATGGATGGAGCAGGACCATCTGCCGGAAATCCAAAGGAACTGGGAATGATTTTAGCATCAGCCGATGGTGTTGCCCTTGATAGTTATATTTGCCATATTTTAGGGAAAAATCCCATGAAAGTCTCCACAAATGAAATTGCCTATAAAAGAGGGCTTGGAGAATCAAATATAAATGAAATGGAAATTCTTGGATACAAACCAGAGATTAGAAAAGATTTTAAATGGCCACCGAGTATGGCATCGTCCATTAACATAATTCCAGATTTTATTGTCAAAGGATTAATGAAGTTTTACTGGTCAAGGCCTAAAATTAATCCGGAACTTTGCAATGATTGTAAATCCTGCGTTAAAAGCTGCCCTGTTGAAGCTTTAACTGAAGGAACAAATATTCCAGAATTCAATTATCCTGAATGTATTAATTGCCTCTGCTGCATGGAAATGTGCCCAAAAAAAGCAGTGCATCTGGATAAAAGTTTTATAGCTCGTTTAGCTTCACGTGAAAACAACTAAATTAAAAATAATTATTTTTATCTAAAGTAAAGCATCTACTTCATCGATTAATTTTTTTGTGGAATCAAACATGTTTACTGCAATTTTTTCATCGTAAATATAACTGTAATCTGCCATTTCTCTTGCTTTCATAGCAGAATCAAAATCCATAAAAATATTATAGCTTATAACCCCATAATCTACAAATAAAGACTTAATAGCATATTTAAGGCCAGAATGACTTTTTTCTTTATATCCCCTACTAAAAAGTAATCCTCTGAACGCATGGAACATGGAATAATAACTTTGAACTATGGCCCATTTATAATTTCCATTATTAATAGAATGTTCTGCTGATTTTAAATCATAAAGAGCTTCTTTAATCTCTTTTTCTATTAATTCAGAATCGATACAAATCTGCACAATATTTCCTTTTCTGTATCTTTCATACTTCATACAATTCTTCCTTTTTAGGTTAAGAACAATATATTGGTTTAATTTATCAATGTATATAATTTACTCGCAAATTAAATAGAATTCATAATTTAAAAAGAAACAAATAATTACTTTAAATTTAAAAATATACTGATATCTTTAGAGAAAAGCTAGAGGTTTCTTCATGCCATATCTAATCTGTGATAAATGCAATATTTACTATGAAATCCATAAAATAGAAGAAATTGAAGATTTCAGTGTGTGTGAATGTGGAAATGAGCTTAAATTCTATGAAACTCTTGAAGAATACATAAATGAAGATCCAAATTCATCTGATGATAGCGAAGAAGATAGTAAAGGCATATTTTACTCAGTTAATAAGAAAAATCTTGTTTACCTTCAAATGAACATGTTAAAAGAACAAAAAGAAACCGAAGACGTAGAACGCGAGATTAGAGACCTTAAATACAGACTAAGACATGCCATTTTAGAAAATAAGGAAAAATTAAAGAATTCTAAAAATAATGATTATAATAATGAATTTGAAGATAAAAACCTTAAAAAGAAGAAAGAAAAAATATTAATGGAATTAGAGCTTCTTAAAAGGTCTCATGTTGAAAAATAAAAGATTAAATTATTAATTTAAATATTTAACCCTTTACATTAATCCCTGCTCTTTTTTACTGAATAAATAAGCTGATGCAAGGACTGTTGCTAAAGCAAAACCTGCTAAAACTGCAAAGTTAACATATAATGGCAGTACTGACTCATGAAGAATTGTAAATCTCAAAGCATCGACACCATAAGTCAATGGGTTCAAATATACGGCGAATTGAAGCCAGCTTGGAAGTCCAGTTATAGGAAAAAGTGCTCCACTTAATAAAAACATTGGGAGAACTATAAAACTTAAAATAAGGTTAAATCCTTCCATACTATCTGTAAATGATGCAATCATCAGCCCTAAACATGCTAGTCCTAGTGAAATCAAGATTATAAGTATTGTACTCACAAAAAAGCAAGGGATAGTCATCTGAATTCCCACGATGAAAGATAAAAGCAGCAAAATAACTCCTTGAATAAGTGATGCTGTGCTTATACCCAGTGCTTTACCCATTACAACGGAATTTCGTGAAATCGGAGCTACCAAAATTTCTTTTAAAAACCCATATTGCCTATCTATAATTACTGAAACTCCAGAAAATATTGAGGTAAAGAGAACTGTTTGTCCTATAATTCCCGGGAATATAAACTGCCGATATCCACCAGAAACTCCTCCAAATCGCACAGCAGCCCCAAGACCTGTTCCAAAAATGATTAACCACAAAAGAGGTGTAACTACTGATGTTAAGATACGAGATTTGTAACGGACATATCTCTTTGTTTCTCGAAGCCAGATAGTGTAAATTCCCTCTAGTTCTGCCATTTATTTCCCACCTTTCATTTTTGAGCCAGTATACTTTATAAAAACGTCTTCAAGATTAGGGTGATCTAATTCTACAGATTTTACTCCTATTCCATTTCTTTCTGTAAAATTAACAATTTTTGTAATTAGATTTTCTCCTCTTTCAACCATCAATTTAATTTCCCCATCCATTACATACATTTCTTTAATGAAATCAAGATCACCAGCCAGATCCTGGAATTTTCCAGGATTATCAACCACTAAAGTAATGGTATCTGCCTTTAGTTCTCTTTTTAAGTTTTTTGGAGAATCAGTAGTTACTATGTTTCCTTTATCAAAAATAGAAATTTTATCGCAGAGTTTATCTGCTTCATCCATGTAATGAGTAGTTAAAAGGACTGTTATGTCTTCTCTTTTATTTAAATCTTCTATATATTCCCAGATTTTCTCTCTGGTTTGTGGATCAAGTCCTAAAGTAGGTTCATCTAAAAATAAGACTTTTGGATAGTGTATTAACCCTCTTCCTATTTCCAATCTTCTTTTCATTCCCCCAGAGTATGTTTTGGTATACTCATCTGCTTTATCACCAAGATCAATTAAATCCAGAATTTCTTCTATGCGGTCTTTTCTAACGTCTTGAGGAACACCATAAAGTGAAGCATGCATTTCAAGGTGTTCTCTACCTGTTAAAATATCATCTAAAGCTCTGGATTGGAATACAATTCCTATTGAACCCCTTACTTCTTTTGCCTGCTTTACAATGTCATATCCATTTACTGTAGCTGTTCCTGCGGTTGGATGCAAAATTGTACATAGCATCGAAATGAGGGTGGTTTTACCAGCGCCATTTGGACCAAGAACTCCATAAACGCTGTTTCTTTCTACTTCCAAATTTACAGAATCTACGGCTGTGAAGTCATCAAATTTTTTTGAAATATCATATGTTTCAATAATATTGCCCATTATATCCCCTTAAAATTTAATTCTCTTTTATAAAAATTAATTCACTTTTGAATTTCATTATAGATCTAATATTTGATTTTGTAATTTTATAAAATTAACCATTAAATATCAATTTAAAAGCATCTATTATATTTTTATTAAAAAAAAGCATGTATATTAATCTAAAGTGAATTAAAATTTATAAAAATAATTATTTGGACAAATAAATGGTTAATATAGCATTTAAATAAAAATAATTACTTAAAACCAGATTAAATCAAATATTAATAATTCTATTTATGCATATATCAAATATTGCAAATCTAGTAAATTTTAAATATTTTTTATTATAAAGATTATGTTAATTAACACCAATTAAATTTATAAATCATTTTTAAGTTCTAAAAGGTTAATGGTGATTTAATGATATTAGAAATAATTAAAAGCGAAGGATTAGCCCATAAATCTTATTTTATAGGCTCAAAGGGAGAAGCTGCAATCATTGATCCAAGAAGAGACTGTGATACTTACGTTAATTATTCAAAAAAATATCAAATGAAAATAACACATATATTTGAAACTCACCGGAATGAAGATTACGTTATTGGCTCCAGAGAACTTTCAAGGAGAGTTAATGCTGAAATATATCACGGCAAAAATCCGGGATTTACCTATGGAAATGAATTAAATGATAGAGACAAATTTAAAATTGGATCTATTGAATTAGAAATTATGGAGACAGCAGGACATACTGATGAAAGCATATCCGTTATTGTAAAAGATAAAGGAGTATCCGATGATCCATATATGATTTTTACAGGAGATGCTCTTTTTGCAGGCGAAGTTGGAAGAACTGACCTTTATGGTGAAGATAGTGTGGAAGAAAACGCTAATAAGCTCTACAACAGCCTTTTTAATAAAATCTTGCCTTTAGGTGATGAAATACTCGTATTTCCAGCCCACGGATCTGGTTCTGTTTGTGGTAAAGATATTCGTGAAAGTGAATTTACTACAATAGGGTATGAAAAGAAAACCAACAAAATGCTAAATAAGTCAAAAGAAGAATTTATTAAAGCAAAATTAAACGAAAAAATGGTTAAAGCCCCTTACTTTGATAAAATGGAGAAATATAACAATGGAGAAGTTCCAATCCTTTGTAGGCTTCCTTATCCATATCCCATCAGCGTTGGAGAGCTTAAAAAGCATTTAGGAAAATCTCAAGTTGTTGATGTTAGAATGGCTGCAAATTTTGCAGGAGGGCATATTCCCGGCACTTTAAACATATGGAAACATGGATTAACTTATTTTGCGGGATGGATGCTCAATTACGATGATCCAATCATTATAATTGATGATAGCAACGAAAATTTAAATCAAATTATAAGATACCTTGTAAGAATTGGATATGACAATATACTTGGATATTTAGAGGGCGGATTTACAAGCTGGTCTAATAGCGGCGAAAACCTAGAATCTATTGAAACCTGGTCAGTGCATAAATTAAAAGATTATAAAGACGATAAATCTATCTTTTTACTTGATGTAAGAGAAATTGGGGAGTGGGAAGAAGGATATATTGAAGGTGCAAACCATATATACGTTGGAGACTTAAAAAAGAATTTAAATAAAGTTCCAAAAGATAAGAACGTTGTAGTTTATTGTGATACCGGCAATAGGGCCAGTATTGCTGCAAGTTTACTTAAAATAAATGGATATGAAAATGTGGCCAATGTTCTTGGAAGTATAAGAGCATGGAAAGGAGCAGGATATCCATTGGTTAAGGATTAAAAACCATTCTCTTATTTTATATCGAGAACATCACCCATATCACTAATTTCTCCTTTTTTTGCATCTTCAACAACATATTTTATCGCTTTAATTACTCCTTTTACAAATGCCTGTCTGCTATGTGCTCTGTGGACGATTTCAATTCGTTCTCCATCTCCTGCAAAAATTACAGTATGATCCCCAATGATATCTCCTCCTCGAACCGCATGCATCCCTATTTCTCCTTCCTTTCGTGCTCCTACAATTCCCTGCCTACCATAAACACAAGATTCTTGTCCATTTATTTCTAGTGCCTCTCTTATAATTTCATAAGCTTTAACAGCAGTTCCAGAAGGTGCGTCTATTTTATTTTTGTGGTGTGATTCTACTATTTCAATATCATAATCATTCAGGATTTTTGCAAGGTCTTTGATTGTTTTGAAGAATGCATTCACACCTATTGCCATGTTTGGAGCAATAACTGCTTTTATGTTATTTTTTTTGATATCCCTTTTTATTTCATTAAGCTGCTCATCTGAAAACCCAGTTGTACCCACAATTACATCAACACCACACTCTGATGCAGTTTTGATTGTATCAAATGATGCAATAGGCATAGTAAAATCAACAAGGACATCTGGTTCCTTTTTATTTAAAACTTCAGCAAGATTTTGAGCACCATTTATTGGAACGCCGATATTTCCTACACCAATTAATTCACCAATGTCTCTTCCCTGATTTGAATTATTCGGTGAGCCAAAAGCTGCTACAAATTTCATATCTTCCTGTTTAAGTATGGATTTAATTATCTTAGAACTTATTCTTCCGCCTGCACCTGTTACAGCCACTTTAATCATTTTATTAACTCCTGTAAATCTTTAAAATAATAAATAGTATAAAATACCTATTTACTTTTTCTCAAAAAATCATCGGAAAACTCTTCCAGTATTATAGGCTCTTCCTCACCCAAAGGTATTTCTTTAAGGAAGAAAGCAATAATCAATCCTATAAATGCCAGTACTATGGCTGCAAGAAATATATTTTGTATAGAAAGTACCAGAGCTTGAGTTTTGCCTAAATTAACTACATATGAGTTTCCTAAAGTGAAATTCATTATATATCCAAATATTGGAACAAATACTATAGTACCTATATTTCTAAAAAATCGCATTGAAGCGGTTACAATACCAATTTCTCGAAGTGTAAATGCATTCTGCACTGCCACATTGAATATTGTATATGCCATTCCAGAACCAATACCAAGGACAGTTGAATATGCTATGAGCAGATAATATGGAGTGCTCGCATTCATTGAAGCAAGAAGTACAACTCCTATTCCAGTTATGATAAATTCAGCAATAACAAGCTTTTTATATTTTCCAGTCTTCGTTATAATTTGTCCTGTGATTATTGAAGCCATTGTAAGGCTAAATAGCATAGGAATCATTAGGAATCCAGAATTTGTAGCACTCATACCTAAAACACCCTGTGCAAATAATGGGACATAAATTATTCCTGAAAACATCAATGCTGCTGCTAAAAAGTTTTCGACCGCGGATACACTAAATATTGGATTTTTGAAAAGATATAACGGCAAAATAGGTTCTGCGGCTTTTTTCTCAGCTCGGATGAATAATAGGAACATGAATCCTGAAAATGCAAAAAGCCCAACTATTTCCGATAATGGATATGTATTTGTGTCTCCTGCAAGTGTTAAGGCTAGGAACAGTGCACTTAATGATAATGTAAACGTAATGATCCCTGCATAATCAATGATTTTTTTAACTCCATCTAATTTGAAGTTTGGAAGAGAATAAAGAATTATGGTTACAGCAGCAATCCCAACTGGTACATTTACAAAAAACACCCATCTCCAACCTAGCGTATCAGTAATTACACCTCCAAGAATCGGCCCTAAAACGTCTGCAAGTCCAAATACTGCTGCAAGTATTCCCATATATTTGGCTCTTTCTCTTGGGCTGAAAATTTCTCCGACCACAATAAATGGGAGAGATAATAAAATTCCTCCACCAATTCCCTGAAGCCCTCTAAATAGAATCAATTCAAACATACTGGTTGCAAAACCACACATTACGGAAGTTATAACAAATGTGATGATTCCTGCAATTAAAACATGTTTTCTACCATACATATCTGATAATTTACCAAAAAGGATTATGGAAATGGTTGAAGTCAACATGTAAATTGTAAACGGCCATACATAATATTCCATTCCCTGCAAGCTGTTAATGACTTTAGGCATAGCTGTTCCCATGATTGAATAATCAAAGGCAGCTACAAGGAGTCCGACCATTAATCCAGCCATAATCATGATTATTTTATCTTTAGCAAGGTTGTAATGGTTCTCATAATTCATAACTATCACGGGTTAATTTTTTAATATTTTCTAACGATTCAGTTAGTGATCTAAATCATCTGTCTTTTTTGCCCTGTTAAAAAGTAACGCGATCATTGCTGTAGCTACTGGAAATGTAAATGCAAATAACACCAGCGAGAAAGGGAATCCAAAATCTAGATGGGTAACTGCCTGTATAATTGCAATAACACCAAGTATACCATTTACTACAAATATCCACTTGATTGATGTTTCCATTTTTCCACCATTAAAGAGAAATCCAATGAAAATCATAGACAAGCTTAGCCAGGTATATCCAAGTATTTCCATGGACCAGAAGATAGAATTCAAATTGCCAAAGGCAAAAAGAGTAGTTCCATCGAGTAATCCTGTCGAAATACTCTGAGGTATTGCACCCATCTGTAAATAGTAGTTAGCAGTAATCTGTGCGAGATATGCTACTGCAAAGACGATTCCAAGTAAACTTAATATCTGTTTTTCTTCAGGAGTGAATCTATGAATGCTTACAGTTAAAATAAGGTATAATGGTGCAATAAAGAAACATGGAACCACAAACATCAATATTTGCCAGTAATGCTCAGCATAAGACTGGGCATAACCTTCTATACCTGGCCAGTTGAAATTCAGTGGAAATATTACAAATGTGACTATCAATGCAATCAGAAACATACTTGATGCGATAGTAACACCTATTGCTGACCATGTACCAATTTTAGCCTCAAGAAAAAGCTGTTTAGGCGTTTTTTTAATATTTAAATTTTCTATCATGATTTTCCCCTATAAATTTAATTAAAATTTTCCAAAAAAGAAACGATTATTTAAAGGATCACTCTTCCTTAAAGAACATTTTAGTTCGCATTTCTTCTAAATTAGAAACTATACGAGACAAATCGCTTCCAGGAATACTAACCATAATATCCTCTTGATTGAGATCCATACTCTGCCTTGCTGCAACGTCACCAAATCCATAAGTGACTTTTCCAGCCATATAAGGAGATGCAGCCATTGAACTGCAAACTGGAGCGGCATCAGCGCCTAGTCCATGTTCTCCAGAATCATATGCGTTTGCATGAAGTATTTCCATCCCCTGTTTTGCATTGCAGACCATAAATACCACATCTGGTTCAAATTCTGCATTATTGAGCGGAGCAAAGACAATTGCACTGAAAATTCCAGGGTTTATGTAAGTTTCATTTTCCCTTGAACGTTGTACTGCAGGAATGCTCTTATATAATCCTTTTGGAACCATAAATGCCCCACTTTGCACATTTGCAGGATATTCACTCATGTCTTTAAGTCCAGAATATCTAGCACCGCCCATACATTCTTCCTCTTCCAAAGTAGAATAAAATATTTCACCATCCATAGCTTTAGTGAGTTTTTTGCAGAATCTTGATTTGCCTTCCTCTTTTCGAACATTTTTTGGTTCTTTCACTGACCATTTTATGGCCACTAATTCGTTTTCTAATTTTAAAAGTTCAGTTAATTTTTCTCCTAATTCATTATGATTCATATTTACACCTCTTTTTTCAAATTTTATAATCTATTATCCCTATTTTTAATTTTTCATTAACATATGGAGAAACAAATCCCCTATATCATCACTAAATTTCTCTTCATCAATTCCCCTGCTTTCCAACAGTTCTTTAGCCCAATCACCCATGTTTACCTTACCATTGTATATTACTGATAAAAGAACCACCGCTTCTGCAGGATCCACATCTTGCCTTATTTCGCCCTCATCTATACCTTTTTGTATTGAATCTATCCCCAATGACATTATTTCCTTGAATAATTCCCTTACTTCCTGAAATTCTTCACTATTACTCATTTTATCCATATCAAATTTCTTTTTAATAGATGTCGGAGAATATAAAAGCTTGAAATAATCAGGATATTTATTAGAAAACTCCTTATTTACATTTTGATATAATTTTAACTTTTCTAATCCCCTATTTCCTTTTTTAACTTCATTTTTAACCATATCAGCCCAAATTCGGATACCACATAAGACTACAGCAAAGTACAGAGATTCTTTATTTTTAAAATAAAGATAAAGCGTACTTTTTCCAAGACCAACCTCTTTTGCTACTTCATCCAATGAAACTTCAAAGCCTTTATTTGCAAATAACTTCCTTGCAGCTTTGATAATATCATTTTGGCGCTGTTCTCTTTCTCTTTCCTTCCATTTTGCAAGTGACATAATTTTTCACCTAAATTTATAATGACTACTAAATCTTTTTAATGACTCACCAGTCAGTAATATAACTAGTGAGTATTAAACTATATAAATGTTGTGGTTTTTATAAAATTACAAAAAATCGAATCAAGATTATTTAAAGTTAAATATGCCCTTTTTAAAGCAGAAACGCAGATAATAAAATTTAATTAATAATAAAAAATAAATTAATATGAAACGTTCAAGGAGCATTAAAAATGAATTCAATTTTAGAAATTGAAGATAAAATAAATACCCTGAAAAAAGAAAATCCTGAACAATACAAAACCATTAATAACATATTTCATATTTCAAGTTCCACTGGCTCAATGGTTATACCCAGTTCATATAGAAAGAAAGTTTTAGAACTTTTTGGTAAAAGAGATGATGAAGGAAATATTATAGACTCACCAAAAGAGGTAATTGAAAGAATAGAAAGCCAAAAAGTGATAAAAACTTATAACAAATGGACCGGTAATGGATCTCTTTTCAATTCATTAAGGGCAGCAAGACCCGGAATGATAGATGAACAAAAAGATGATTTAAGAAAAAAGCTAAATGAATACATTAAATCTTCC
>JAEYSH010000040.1 GCA_023434825.1 Methanobacteriota archaeon
GGCCTAATATTAAAAAGATTAAATCTGAAAATAGATAGTTTATTTTGCCCAATGTGCCTATAAAAGCTAAAAATAAAATTATGATGGCTGAAACTTCGACGATTTTGGATTTTTTAAGTTCTAAACTGTTTTTTAAGTTGGGCCTTATATTTAGAGGCTTTAGAACTTTATGAAGGTAAATGACAATTCCCATTAGTACGGAATACAAAATTAGAATCTCAGTTATAAGGAAAGCTACTTTAACTCCCCATGAACTACTGTTTAAAAAGTCCATGTTGATAAAGCTGTAAAGAGAGTTAGTTATATAGAAAAATGAATCTGGATTATAAGAAAACCGATCTGCAGATGCAGTGCCTGCTGTTCCGCCAAATGTTTGCAAAAACAGTGCAAAAGGGTTTCCTAAAGTTTCATAGAAGAATATGAAAACTGGGATCATAATTAACAAAGACAAAAAAAATCCCATGAAAATGCTTCTGAAATTTTTAAGTTTTTCACGGTTTATTAAAATATAAAGAAGCATTGGAAAGATTATTATGGCTGCAGGGAGTCTTGTTAAAAAGGCCAGTGTGGCAACTGGAAACGATAAGTAAAAGAACTTAGGGTTCTTACGGACTGCAAGCACTGTTAAATACAATGCCCAAATAGATAATGAGGTACTTGCAACATCAGTATAACCCGCCCCAACCCATAATAAAACCACAGGGAATGATATAAATGTTAATGCACCTAAAAAACTAGCAATACTATTAAAACGCAATTTTAAGAATAAATAAAGCCCAATGACTCCAAAAACGAATAAAGAACCATCTATGGTGAAACTAGTTACTTCAGATACGTACCCCCATCTGAAAAAGATGGATGTTAAAAATGAAAGAAGTGGTGGCCTTATTAAATCGAAATATCCAAATTCTTGCCCTGCAAAATAGCTTGCATCAGCTAGAAAGTCAAAAGCGTCCCAGTTAGGGCCAATTGAAATTTGTACTTTTATTTTAAGATAAGTTATGATAATTGTAATAATAATTAATGTTATTAAAAGTATAACAAATTGGGAATTTTCTTTTAAATAATTCCTTAATTGATTCACCCTTAAATTTTTCAAAATGGTCACCAGCATACTATTTCGATTTGTATGGTATATTTACTTTTATTTAAATGATTGATTGAAAAAAGTATAAATACTTAGGATACTAAGTTTTTAGCAAAAATAAAATTATTTACGTTATAATAATAGCTATTGATTAAATAATAATCCTGTAACTTATATTAATATCATGGATATGCTTTAAATATCTTAATAACTAATTTAAAAAATATTAGTAATGAAATAAATTATTTGAATAAAGATTGGAGAAAACAATGGCGTTTTTTAAAAACATTTTAGGGTCTGAAAATGCACCAAAATTTAGAAAAATTTTTTTAGGGTCAGATGCTAAACTTAGTAGAGATTCCAACATTCAGGAAAATGTGACCGTGGGAGTAGCGTATAAAATAAGATCTAAATCTCCAGTTATTGGAAAAAATGCAGTCATACGCTCAAATACCATTATATATAATGATGTTTGTATAGGAAATGATTTCAAGACTGGCCATGGTGCTGTAATTAGAGAAAAGACTCGAATTGGTAACAATGTTCTCATAGGGACTAATTCAGTAATTGAAGGGCATTGTAATATAGGAAACGATGTTAGTATTCAGTCAAATGTTTACATTCCAATAAATATGATAATTGAGGATCATGTTTTTATTGGGCCATGTGCCTGTTTTACAAATGATAGATACCCCATAAGAATTGATTATGATCTCAAAGGACCAACTATCAGAGAAGGAGCTTCAATTGGTGCGAATTCTACTTTTTTGTCGGATATTGAAATTGGAGAAGGATCTATGGTAGCTGCCGGAGCTATTGTAACAAGGGATGTACCTCCGTCTTGTCTTGCTATCGGCGCTCCCGCTAGAATTAAACCTCTCTCAAAACATCTTAAAACTTTAAACAAAATTTAATTATGAATTAAAATTTTTTAAAATTCACGTGTTAGGATATTCATACAATTCGTAGTACTTTGTTTCACCTATTTTTCGAAAATTTTTTTGAACATAATTAACAATTTTATAATATCCAATAGGCTTAAATCCTTCATAAACTTCGCTTAACTCATATTTTGAAACTATAAATATTATATCTTCTTTCTGAGAATTTATGTTATCAATTAAACGATTATAAACTTTTGAGTTATTAAGTTCAACATCTTGTGGCCAATCTATAATTAAAGGATTGATTTGTGAACTATCAATCCAAATAAATGGGCAGTCAGGTATAATAGCATATTTTTTTCCTTTCTCTTTTACTAATGCTTGGGCTTTATTTAGATCATTTAACATTAAATAATCGTCATTATTGGTTTTGATCAATTCCATTCCAGATATATTGTCTAAACTATAATTCAGGTCATTTGCGGGCATTTCTCTATAAATATGGCTTTCCCTTGCCCATCCAAATGAAAATGCACTAGTAATCAACAGTAAAATTAGTAGAATGGATATATGCTTTAAATAAGAAGAATTAGAAGCCATAGAATTTAAATTATTTTTTTTAGGATATCTATGGCTCGTATAAATTAAGCTGCCTATTATGTAAATAACTAATGGTCCTGTAGCAAGGGCAGGATTGGTATAACCGATAGAGAGGGAAGTACACCATCCCATAGTTAAAACTAGCATGCCTGCTGCTGTATGTGAGGATATTCTTCTCTCCTTATAACTTAAAGCTATTACAAAACCAAGAACAAGTCCTAGGATAACATAAGAAGAATAATCCGTG
>JAEYSH010000060.1 GCA_023434825.1 Methanobacteriota archaeon
CAATGTCATTGCAATTGCAAATATTCCATCTACAAGTGTTTCAATACGACTAGTATTTTCCCAATGAGATTTTCTTGCCATTTTTTATACCTAAATTTTAATTAATTCATATTCTATAGTTCCAAGTCCAATTTCTTGTCCATACTTCATTTGAATGTCACCGTCGATTTTTTCATACAACCCCTTGAATTTATCCTCCCCTTTTTCATGGTTATGTTCTAAAAGAGAGTCTTTAAATCCACATTGCTCATTAACGAGGTGATAACTGGCCATATCAAGAGCTACAGGATCAGTTGATGCCAGTATACCTATATCCGGCACTATTGGAGAATCGCTCCATGGTACACAATCACAATCCGGAGTTATATCCATTAAAAAATTTATGTAACAAATTTTATCCTGCTTGTTTTTAACTGCTCCATAAGCATATTCAGTCATTTTTTCAATAAACGGCTGTATTGTATCCCAATCAAGGTCAATAACTGATTCCGGGCAGGTTAAAAGACAATTACTACAGGCAATACATGCATCATAGTCAATGACCGCTTTTTCATTTTCAATACGCATTACAGAAATTGGACATGCCTTTATACATTTACCACACCCCGAACAATTATCATGAATCACTGGTTTAGCGCATTCATGTTGTTCTAATTTCCCTGCAGGAGATGCACATCCCATAGCAAGATTTTTAATAGCTCCTCCAAATCCACTCATCCCATGGCCTTTAAAATGAGAGATTACAATCATTGAATCTGATTTTTCTATATCTCCCGCGATTTTGGCAGTTTTAAAATGATTTAAATTAATTTCAATTTCAATTTCGTTTTCTCCAGTAATTCCATCAGCAATAACCAGAGGCGCTCCAGCAACGGAAAAGTCAAACCCATGTAATATAGCCGTATTCAAGTGATCAACGGCGTTATGCCTGCTTCCATAGTAAAGAGTGTTGGTATCTGTTATAAAAGGTTTAGCTCCTGCTTTTTTTACTTCATCGACAATTTGCCTTACAAAAACGGGGCTGATATAAGAATCGTTCCCTTTTTCGCCGAAATGGAGTTTAATAGCAGTTAAATCATTTTTATTAATGATATTTTCAAATTCTGCAGCCTTGAAGAGCCTTTTAATTTTACTTATTTTATTTTCTTTACTGTTTCTTGACCTGAAATCTGAAAAATAAACTTTACTAGACATTTAATCACCAGTTCTTTAACAATTAAATAATTTTATACAAATCCATTAGATAGAAGTAAATCACGGCTTTTTAATATATTTTCATAATTATTTAATTCAATTATACCCTTATTTATCCCATTTAGTAAATTAAGATCAAATGTTCCATCACCCAAAGCCAGATGCTGGTCTTTTTCTCCATTATTGTCATTTAAGTGATAATATGCTATTTTCTTCAATTTAAAAAATGATTCCGTATCATCAGATGTGTTTGCATGGCCTGTATCAACTGTAGCATAAGATCCGCATTCTTTAACAAAAAATTCATGTTCCTCTGCATTATTACAGAAATAAGCATATCTATTAGGCATGTTTTCTACTGAAAAAATAATGCCCCTCTCTTCAGCATATTCATTAACTTTTTGAAGTGCTTCTATAGAATAAAGCATTCCCATATTCCTTATTCTATCTTCAAGCCTGTGAATCATTCCCGGATGTGTTGTAATAGCTTTAGCGCCAATTAAACATGCAAAATCAACAGTTTCTTTAAGTTGTATAATAGTTTCTTCTCTGATTCCGGGATTCAAGCTTGCAGGGTTAAGATCTATTGTAGGTGCGTGCAAAAAAACATCAATATCATAGGAATTAAATACTTCAAACTCATCTTCATCCATCGTTAACATGTTTCGGGGCCAGTATGGACCTTCACATAACATTTCCATTAATTGAAAGCCATCTTTTGATGCAGTTTCTAAAAAATTTTCCAGTGAACTCATAAATAATGCCAGTGTGGAGAATCCTATTTTCATGATATCATTTTTATGCATATATCATTTAATTATATTTTTATTTCATTTTTCGATATAATCAAAATATTTATATACAAAATAGATATATCAAAAAGTACTATGTCAAAATATGATATATCATAAAAATAAATAGTGGAGGTGAATTGATGGGTGACGAAAAAGCGCCCTTTAACGATGATTCGGATGAATCTAACTTAAAAGAAGAATTAAAAGATAATAACTCGGATAAAGTTAAAGCTGATATTGAAGAAAAGAAAAAAATCTTTGAAGAGATGACTAAATACGAAAAAAAACTTATGAAGGGCTTAATGAGAGGTTTTGGCAACACAATGATTTTGTGGCTTATTAGCAGAGAAAGACAGCATGGATATGAAATAATGACCAAACTTCATGAATCTGCACCTATTAACAATGAAAAAATGCCAAGTGCAAGTAAAATATACCCCGCACTGCATGATCTGGAAAAACATGGCCTTATAAAAGGATCATGGGAACATCAAGGAAAAAGAAAAGTAAAATACTATGAAATAACTGAAGAAGGTGAAAACACACTTTCCAGGTTCAGAAATCTTGCTAAGCACGCAAAAGAAAACCATTCAAGCCTTTGGGTAGAATTTCTCAATGATATGATATCCAATAAAAAAGAAGGGAGTTAAATTTATGAAATACGCTATAGAAACCTTCGAATTAACAAAACAATATGGAGATTTTCTGGCTGTGGATGCTTTGGACATGAAAATCAGAAATAAAACAATATTTGGATTTTTAGGCCCAAATGGTGCTGGAAAAACAACCACCATAAAAATGCTTACCTGTTTAATATTTCCAACAGGAGGAACTGCCAGTGTGGCAGGATATGATGTTTTAAAAAATCCTAATGAGGTTAGACAAAAAATAGGCATGGTACCCCAACTTGTAAGTCTTTATGGGGATCTTACAGTTAAAGAAAATGTGTATCTCTGTGCAGATTATTATGGTCTTGATAAAGATCTTAAAGAAAGCAGAGCTGACGAGCTTATGGAAATGGTAGATATTAAATATGCTGAAAATAAGCTTGTAAAGCAGCTTTCTGGAGGAATGAAGCAAAAAGCTTCAGTAGTTGCAAGTTTAATACATCAACCAGATATTCTATTTTTAGATGAACCTACAATTGGTCTTGACCCAACAACCAAGAGAGTTTTATGGGATTTAGTAGAAGAACTGAATTCAAATGGGCATACAATCATTTTATGTTCTCACGATATGTATGAAGTTGAATTACTCTGTGATGATGTTGGGATTATCAATCAGGGAAGACTTGCAGCATTTGATACTCCCCAAGGTCTCAAAGACACTATGATTAAGGAAATCAAAGAAGAAAAAGGACCAGTTACTTCAAACGTGTCTGATGCGCTTGAAAAAATTCTTGAAGAAACCAATCCTGAAGATAAAAAAGCTGTTGAATATATAAAAGACACTATGGGAGACATTGATCTAAATATAAAAGAATTAAGCGTTATGATAGAAAATAAAGACCAAAAAATGCTTGATCACCTTAACAATTTGCCAATAATTCATGATGTCACTGAACATGCCTCTGGAAGAATAACCATGGACATTGACGATGACGACGAAGCAGTAACAAAGGTTATATCCGATATAATCGAACATGGTGGAAATATAACATCCATTGCTACAAAAGACCCATCTTTAGAAGATGTTTTCATGAGGGTCACCGCTAAAAAGAAACAAGAAGGTGTAGAAAATGGTGGAGACTAAAAAAATAATGTGGATGCTTAAAAAAGATCTTTTAGTCTTATGGAGGCATAAACCACGTTTAATTTCAATAATAATATTTCCCATACTTATGATCACCCTTTTTGGTTATGGTATGGGCGGAACAATGGAAAATGTTCCAATAGTTATTGCAGAACAAAGTCAGGGCCAGGTAACTGACGCTACTCTTACTGCAATGAAAGGCATGAGTCTTTATGATATTAAAGAAATAACAACGGACCCCGATAAGGCAAAACAAATGGTTGAATCGGGACAGGTTAAAGCTGCAATAATTTTACCTGCCAATTATAATGATATGCAGGATACGAAGCCAAAAAGCGTTGTAATCAATGTTGATTCATCGGATCAAATGGCAGCAAGTGCAATAATTCCAGCCACACAAGCATTATTTAACCAGATAAACAATCAACTGGCTACTCAGAAACTTAATGCTATGAATTTAACACCTGCAAAATCAGCTTCAACAGGACAAATACAGGTTCAGCAAAATCAGGTTCAAGCACAACAACAGCCTCTTAATTTCCAGAGCATAATGACTACAATTAACCTGCAAATAAACAAGATGTACGGAGATATTGCATACATTGATTTCCTTGTACCTGCTATTATCGGTATGACCGTTCTCTTTGGTTGTATGTTTGGAATGGGAGAAGCATTAGCTGGTGAAAGAGAAAGAGGAGAACTTGCAAGATTATTCATGACTCCTACAAGTGTTTCTACTGTTGTTGGAGGTAAAATACTTTCTAAACTATTAATAGAATTTGTAAGAGCCTGTATACTGATTGTAGCAGCTATTGTTCTATTTGGAATAGTTATAAATGGAAGTATGGCCTTAACATTGCTGCTTCTTTTACTGGGAGCATTGTGTTTTGTAGGTTTTGGAATAATGATATCTGCAAGAGTTTCAACTCAGGAAGATTACATGCAGATGGTAATGCCATTTACCATGCCAATGATGTTTGTATCAGGTGTATTTTACCCAATCGAAACAATGCCATGGATATTCCAAAAATTAGCTTACATAGTACCATTAACTTACGTTAATGATGCTTTAAGGGCAGTTATGTTAAAAGGAGCAGGCCTTGGAGATATATGGATAGATATTGTTGTCCTTTTAGGATTTACAGGCCTATTCTTTGCAATGGGAGTTACCAGATTTAATAGAGATATTTAAGAGTAATTTTTTTATAGGTGATAACATGATTAATAGAAAAAACATATTGATTGGATTTGTCATGATGTGCCTTCTGGCATATCCCGCTTCGATAGCGCCAGTTGCAGCACAGGACTGGAATATGTTTCATGCAAATCTCGATCATACAGGATATATAGATGAGTCATCTGATTTTACTCCGCAGACATGGCTTTTTAAAGTCCAAGGAGCAATTCAATCATCTCCTGCAATATCAGATAAAACACTGTATTTTGGTTCAACTAATGGAACATTTTTTGCCTTAAATCTGGATGACGGTACCAGAGTATGGACATATAATACTGGAGCAGGTATAGTTTCATCTCCAATTGCAAATGGAGATAATGTATACGTTGGATCAAAGGACAATTATTTCTACGCTTTAAATAAGAAAAACGGAGATTCTTTATGGAAATTCAAAGCAGGAAATGCAATTGAATCCTCACCAGCAATAGATAGTGGAATAATCTATTTTGGAGCAGATGATAACCGCTTATACGCATTAAATGCTAATGATGGATCGAAGAAATGGGAATTTAGTACTGGAAATGCAGTAAAATCATCACCATCAGTTTACAGTGGAAATGTTTACTTCGGTTCAGATGATGGAAAAATTTATTCATTAAAAACAAGTAATGGAGCTAAAAATTGGGAATTTGATACTGGAAATGCAGTAACATCATCACCTGCCATTAAAGATAACGTTTTGTATGAAGGTACTGATAATGGAGTATTCTATGCTTTAAATACCAATGATGGATCAGTTAAATGGTCATACAGCTTTGGAGATCCAGTAAAATCATCCGCACTTTTGGATTCAAATGACAACAGCCTGTTTATAGGCGCAGATAACGGGAACATAACCTGTCTTGATATGAGAGACGGTAAATTAAAATGGACAGCAAACGTAGGAGATGTCCAATCAACCCCTGCACTTATGGGAGATAATATCGTTGTCAGTTCTACAAGTGGAACAGTCTATATATTGAACAAATTCAGCGGTAAAGAAGAATGGAGTTATTCACCAGGTTATTATCTGTTTAATGCACCATTTACTTCATCACCAGTAGTATACGGGGATGATATCTACGTCGGTGGTGGCGATGGATACATCTACGCTCTTGATAATGAAAAAGAAACAGGCCCTACTTCAGAGTATCTCTATTATATAGTAGGAATTGTTGTAGTAATTATCATAGCTTTAATAGCCCTAAGAATGCTTAGAAACCGTAGAAAGAAAAACACGCAATAAAAACGATGGAATAAAATTCCATCAAATTCTTTTTTTAATTAATTTATAATTAATTTAATTAAAATAATTAAAATTCAAAATTAGTTTTTAATATTTAAAATAAAAAAATAACCCATTATGGGTTCAATTTGGAGTTTTTTTCACTGAAATTATTTTACGAGCTGAATTTCAATTGCTGAAACGTTTGTAGCTGTGCCTTCATTGCTTACAATTTCTTCTGTGCATATATCTATAGATCCAAGTTCTACATCTGTTATAAACCTATTTCTAACTATCTCTGCAACATCAACAGCCCTACTAATGGCTCTTCCACGTGCTTTTAAAATTACTTCCTTAGTTCCGCTGTTCATTTGTGTTACGACAGCTAAAACATAGTTCATTACAGGTTTATTTCCAATGTATACAACATTTTCCTCTGACATCACTTTAACCTCCAAAAACGTGTTTTTGGTGTTCGAAAAATTGAGATTTTTCTAAACTCCAAAGAATAGTTATGCTATGTGGTTTAATATAGTATTTTATAATTTTCAATTAATATATATAATTTATGTTTTGAATACTCGAATTTTAGACCTCAATGTACTTATAAACTAAATAATTCCCATTATTAAAAGCCAACATCCAATTTAATTAGTATATGCCTCCAAAAATAGAATAAATACCAATAAAAACCATAAAAATAACTAATTCTTAATTCAATTCATATAAGTATATTTTTTAATGTCAAAAATTAAAAAAATAAAAAGATCTAACTAAAAATTTATAAAAAATAAAAATTATTTTTGTTCAGTATTGAATATTATGACCAGATCATTAATTTTTCCAGTTTCGTCATTTATAGGTATGATTCGTCCTTCTACCACTATTTTTTTGTCATCTTTAGATGTAATTGTTGTATTTTTAAAGCGCCCTGCACCAAAATTGTTTGGATCTTCCTTTAGTTCTGGTTTATCTTCACTAAAGCCCTTGAATATTTCATCAAGGTCTTCTCCAATTGCATCCATTTTAATCCATCCAGTTACATCTTCAGCTTTACGATTCATTAGTTTTATTTGGCC
This sequence comes from Methanobacteriota archaeon, assembly GCA_023434825.1. Lineage (GTDB taxonomy): Archaea > Methanobacteriota > Methanobacteria > Methanobacteriales > Methanobacteriaceae > Methanobacterium_D. Next base: position 7,261 of record JAEYSH010000060.1, read on the forward strand.
ATTAGCATCTGTAATTATTACTGAATCATTAACCCCGTTAAGTATTGCTGAAAGCCATTGCTCATGTTCCCTTAACCTTCTTTCAATTTTATGTCGGTAAAGCGTTATTTCAATAGTTGTATGAAGTTCACTCTCTTCAAAAGGCTTATGAATAAATCCAAAAGGTTCTTTAAGTATAAAACCTGAAGGTTCAGTTATTTTAGCCCTTTGAACAGTACTGGAATCAGAATAAGCAGTTAAATAAATTACAGGTATCCCCAAACGATCCCTAATACGCTCTGCAGCCTCTATACCATCCATTTCGCCTTCAAGCTGAATATCCATTAAAACAAGATCAGGAAATAATTCTTCAGCCATTTTTATTGCTTTTTCACCAGAAGATACAATTTCCGGAACAACATAACCTACACTTTCAAGGGCGCCCTTTATATCCTCTGCTGTAATTCGCTCATCTTCAACAATTAGAATTCGAGTAGCTGCCATTTTTTTCCTCCAAAAAATAAAGTGGTAAATTTAGTTAATTATTTCTAAATGCGATAGCAATACCATTTACATTACCATTATCATCCTTAATACAATTTAAATTAACTTTAACAGTCACATTAGAGCCATTTTTAGTTAAAATTGTGACTTCCTCTAAAGATAGAGCAGATTTAATATCAATTTTCTCTGAAGTATCAACTTCTTTATCATGAATTTGGAATACTTCTTTTACATTCTTATTAATAGCATCTTGTTGAATCCACCCAGTAATTTCTTCGGCCAAATTATTCATAAATTTAATATTGCCATCATTATCCGTGGCAATTAATGCTTCATTAATACTTTCAAGTAGAGCAGAAATCCACTGATCATGGGTTTTTTCCATTTTATGACGATAAAGAGTTATCTCGATGACACTATGCAGTTCACTCTCTTCAAAAGGTTTATGAATAAATCCAGAAGGCTCTTTAAGAACATAACCTGATGGTTCTGTCCTTTTTGCTCGTTCTAATGTACTTTCATCAGAATATGCAGTTAAATAAATAACAGGTATATCATAATGCATTCTAATCTGTTCAGCAGCTTCTATACCATCCATTTCGCCTTCAAGCTGAATATCCATCAATACAAGGTCAGGTTGAAGTTCGCCTGCTTTTTTAACTGCATCTTCACCAGAATAAACCACTGCAGGCACTTTATAACCCAAGCTTTTTAGTCCATCCTTAATATCTTCTGCTGTAATTCGTTCGTCTTCAACAACAAGAATCTTTGCACCCATAATGAATCATCTCAAAGAATATGTAAGTTATTTATATATTTGAACCTTTTATACTTTTACCATCCGTGTTTAAATTAGCTAATAACCCTATCTAAGGATAAGTATCTTGTTTATTGCATCTAAAACAGCTTCTACTGAAGCAAGAACTATATCCTCTGTTGTTGACCTTCCTGTTGCACGATTACCCTTATCATCGCCCATTATGACAAAAACCTCTGCAAGAGCATTTGTTCCCCCAGTTATAGCTTCAATATTATATTCTTGAAGTTCAATATCAGTAGTTTCTCCTAAAACACTTTGAATAGCATTTATAGCGGCGTCTACAGGCCCTACCCCTGTTTTAGCTGCAGTTTTAGTTTCACCATCTATATTAAGCTTAACTGTTGCTGTGGGCATCACGCTATTTCCTGTCATCACTGAAAAACCTTCAAGCTTTACTATTTCTTCTTTAGCTTTTCCAAGCACGTTTTCAGCTAAAGCCCTTAAATCAGCGTCAGTAACACATTTACCTTTATCTCCAAGAGATTTAACCTGATCATATACTTTTACAAACTGTTCTTCAGTTAATTCTATTCCATATTCATCCAGTTTAGCTTTAATAGCATTTGCGCCGGTATGTTTTCCTAAAACAATTCTTCGAGTGTGCCCTACAATTTCGGGAGTTATTGGTTCATATGTCTCTGCTTTTGCAAGTACCCCATGAACGTGAATTCCTGCTTCATGTGCAAAGGCATTTTCACCAACAATTGCCTTATTTGGAGGCATTTTTACACCAGTAATTCTTGCAACAAATTCAGAGAGATTTACCAGATTTTCAGTTTTAATATCCATTTTAATGCCATATTCTGTAATTAAAGCCATTACAACTTCTTCTAATGAGGCATTTCCCGCTCTTTCACCTAATCCATTTATAGTTGCATGGACCTGGCTTGCTCCTGCCTCTACTGACATCAGAGAATTGGCTACAGCAAGACCAAAATCATCATGACAATGAACACTTATTGGAACGTTTAAATGCTCATTAAGGTTACTTATGAGCCACTTCATGGATGTAGGAACCATTACTCCTACTGTATCCGGTACATTTATGTAATCTACTCCTGCATCCTCAACAGACTTATATATCTCTTTTAAGTAATCAAATTCAGTCCTCGTAGCATCTTCTGCTGAAAACTCTGCTGTAATTCCATGATCTTTAATATATTCTACCGCATCAACTGCTTTAGATAAAATTTCTTCTTTACTCATTTTGAGCTTGTATTCCCTGTGTAATGGAGAAGTACCTATAAATGTATGTATATAGTCAACACCACTATCTATAGCAGCGTCTATGTCCTTTCTTAATACTCTTGCCAAACCACATAACTGAGCATTTAGCCCCATTTTAAGAATCTCTCTTGCTGCTTCTTTTTCTCCTATTGAAGCTGCTGGAAATCCTGCTTCTATAACATTTACACCAAGATCATCAAGCTTTTTTGCAATCCTGATCTTCTCTTCAGAAGTAATTGCTACTCCTGGTGTCTGTTCTCCATCTCTTAGCGTTGTGTCGAATATTCTTACCGTTTCCGGTAGTTTCATCGTTTTTTTCACTTCTTCTATATACATCAACTATTTCTCCTTTTGGTTTGGCAATTATCGTGTTCTAAAGATACGGTTAATAAAACTTATTTAAATCAAAATAAGTCCAATTAGACCAAATCTGATATAACCATGAACACGTGTATAAATGTATTTAGATTACATTAATAAAAAAATATTGATTTAAACGACTAAAAATTAAAGTTAATTTTAAAATTAAATAAATGAAGATTATATGCCCTATGTTCCCATAATAAGACTTAAGAAGTTTCTTAAGCCCGGAGCAAGTCCTAGAATAAATATAGCAAGTTTAAGCATATTTGCAATGGTTTTATCCTCAATATATTCATCTATTACGTAAAGCGCCCCTAAAATGACAGCTATTTTTAATGGAAACATGACAAATGCAGTCCCAGTAATACCGGTTAACGCATTTGGAAGCACGTGCTGTTCACCATATCCATAAAAATCTACTGCAACAAATGTTGATGATGCATCGAATAAATGTGCCAGAAGAGCGCTTAAATTAAGTTTATTCTTTAATAAATCCCATTTATTACGTATAAGTACAAAAATAGAAGATATTATAGCCCAGAAACCTACTACTTCAATGAATGCTGTCCAATTGATGTGATTAATGAATATAATGTTAGGAATACATAAAATAGCACCTATAATAAACATTAAATACCTATAATCAAAATTTGTTTTCTTTTCAACATAAACTGATATAAATAACGTTGTAATTGTAATTAAACCAGTTAATACATAAATTCCAGGAGTAACAAGCCATAAAATTAAGGGATAAATTCCATTATCTACCAGTGCCCTAGCACCAGATCCAAGGAAAATAAATGGAATTACAGGAATTAAAAGTTCTCCAGGATCTTTTTTAATATATTTAAACATTTTTATAACAAATATAACGATAATACCAAGAATTATACCGAAAATTATGGTATTAAACAGTGTATAACCCGGATGAAGGTAAAGAAAGTTATCCTGAATGAATTGTGAAATAGAATCAAACATAGACTTAATAGAGATTTGGAGAATTTAAGCTTAACTATACTTTAATGAAAGTTTAAAATTAAAACTGGTTTATTGAAAAAAGTAATAATAACCCCTATAATAAAAATAAAAAAATTAAGAAGCTTATTTTTATGAAATAACATTTACAGGCACTTTGGCTTTCCGAACTACCCTATCAGTAGTACTTCCAATAATAAATTTTTCTATTCCATGTTTACCTGATTTTCCCATAATTATTTGATCAACGCCTTCTTCTTCAGCAGTTTTTAATATAACATCTGCAGGCTTTCCTTCTTTAAGTATTGGAATAATATTAACGTGTTTACAATGTCCCTGACATTGTTGATCTTCAATTTTCTTTTTAAATGCATTAATTGTATCTTCTCCTTCGTTCCATAATTGATCTTGAAGACTTTGCCTTAAATCATATTGATGTATTGCATTTAAGTAATCTATATCTATAACATACAAAACAATTATATCCGCGCCAATAACATCTGAATTAGCAATAGCATATTCTCCTGCTGCTTCTGCCTGTTTTGAACCATCTGTAGGAACTAATATTCTTGTCATTATATTTACCTCCTTATTCTATTTATTAAAATTATAAATAATAAACATTAACCTAAATCATTTCTTTATGATTTTTTTATTGATAACTTCCTTTAATATAAGAGGTAATGGAGTTCTATCACCAAACACCCTTGTTTTACCAGATAAAATACCTTTTAAAATGCTGTCAACTGAATAATCCGCATCTATTTCTGTGATACAACTTCCAATGGCACCTAAAAAATGTGCATCACTTGCTCCAATTTGAGGTATTCCTCTCTCTTCAGCAAGCTTTTTTGCCTTCCAGTTAGAATAACCAAAGATATATCTGGAATTTAAAGTCTCTATGGCATCCATGTCAAGTTCTTTAACATAATCACATAATCCTTCCCTGTAACGCACGAAAGGGTGGGGAACAATTGCTATTCCTCCCTGATCCCTTATCATGTCAATTGTTTCTTCAGGGGACATTCTAGGTTTGATTTCTTCCTGGATACCTAAAGCAACAATATGGCCTTTAAGGGTACTTACTTCCATTGATGGAATTACAATAAAGTCATCCATATCTTTAGATTCTTTAATTCCTTCCAATGATCCTTTTATGGAATTATGATCGGCTATTGCAACTGCATCCAGACCAATTTCCCTTGATCTATCAATTATTTCCTTAGGAGTCATTCGAGAATCATCAGAATAACTGCTGTGGATATGTGTGTCAATAATCATTTAAAACCTCTTATTTATGTTATTATTTTATTATTTTGAATTTAAATTTGATATTATAGATTTAATAAGGCCTGTTGGGCCAGTCATCATTACATCTCCTGCAGGTGCAGCATAATGTACATTCAAATCTGTTTTTTCTAAAATTTTTCTACGTGGCCCGGTTGCAATAACGGCTTCAAAATCTCCTATTGATCCAAGAGTCCATGCTCCATGGCCATGATCATCATGAACTTCCTCATGTGTTATGGTTCCCGCTGCAAGTTTAGCAGTTAAATCTTCAATTTTTGATCCTGTTAAATTTCCAGTGTGATGCTCAAAAACACCGAATATTTTTCCTTTATTAAATGAAGCTGCCAGAGTATGCCCATTACCAATATCCATCACAATAAATTTCTCTAAACCTTTAACATATCGGTCACAAGTAGCTCCACATACTGAAGCAAATTTTGAGTCCATTAAAGTTGTATTATAATTTTTAAATGACCTGAATACCGCGTTAATTCGAGTAAAATAATCAGGAGCACTTCCAAAATATGCAAATTCTTCGGGAGCCTTTGGTTTATTTAGCATTTCCTTTATTTTCATAAATCTAAAGTTTCTATCTCCCATTCCTACTTTATAACCATGATCTTGAACTGCAATCCCCAGATAATCAAAATCAGTCCCTAAATCGAAATTAGATAAAGAATGTCTTATTGCAGACATATCAACATCTTTTAATTCGATTTTTTCTAAATCAGAATATTTAATTTCTTCGCTTTCATCTATAATTTCAATTCCAAGTGATTTTACATAATCAATGTTATCTCTAACAGTTCTAGCAGCTTTTTCGGTCATTATGACTCTGTGTCCTTTATTTAAATGATTTTTAATGACTTTATTTATAGGTCCACCGCCCATTGTTTCCCCATTTAGGAAAATATCCCCTTTACATTTTTTAATTTTATTAGCAATTATTTTAGTGGGTGATGGCATTACCATTTTCACTGAATTTTCAATATTCTGGCTGGAATCATAAAGCATAATGTCCTGAGTTCCAGAACCTACATCAACTGTCAAAATCTTCATAATGTTATATTATAATTTTATATATTATCAAATTTTAAGATAGAATATTCAAATCACAGTATTTGACGTACAAATATGTACAACAAAGATTTAAATAGTACAATAAAGTCATATATTTATAGAAAGAAAATGGTGATCAAATGTATAAAGTCACATTATCAGAGAAAGATGTTCCAAAAAAATGGTATAACATAGCTGCTGACTTACCAGTAGAAATGCCTATGCCAGATCAAACTGAAGAAGGAAAACAAATAGAAAATTTACCAAAAATATTTTCTAAAGGTGTTTTAGAGCAGGAAATGTCCACCGAAAGATGGATTGAAATTCCTAAAGAAGTTAGAAAAGTTTATAAAATGATTGGAAGACCAAGTCCATTATTCAGGGCAACAGGGCTTGAAGACTACTTAGATACTCCAGCAAAAATTTATTATAAAAGAGAAGATTATTCCCCAACAGGAAGTCACAAACTAAATACCGCTATTGCACAGGCATACTATGCTAAACAAGACGGTGTAGAAAGATTAACAACAGAAACGGGTGCGGGTCAATGGGGTACTGCATTATCACTTGCATGTTCCATGCTGGGCCTTGAATGTACTGTTTACATGGTTAAAGTTTCATTTGAACAAAAACCTTACAGAAAAACCATTATGCAAATATATGATGGGGATGTTACACCTTCACCAAGTGACAAAACAGAATTTGGACGGAAAATATTAGCCCAAGATCCAAATCATCCTGGTTCACTCGGAATTGCAATATCTGAAGCAATGGAAGATGCTTTACAGGATGAAAATGCTTATTATTCACTTGGAAGTGTTTTAAATCACGTTATGTTACATCAGACTGTTATAGGTCTTGAAACAAAAAAACAAATGGAAAAAATAGGGGAAGACCCTGATGTTATCGTCGGATGTGTGGGCGGTGGAAGTAACTTCGCTGGAGCTACATTCCCATTTGTTAAAGATAAACTTGATGGAAAAATTGACTGTAAATTCATAGCAGCAGAGCCTTCATCATGCCCAACACTTACTCAAGGAGAATATAGATACGATTTCGGAGACACTGCCGGCCTAACACCTCTTTTAAAGATGTACACCCTTGGACATGAATTTGTACCCCCATCTGTACATGCTGGAGGACTACGTTACCATGGAATGTCATCATTAGTATCTTTACTTGTGCATGAAGGCATAGTAGAAGCTCGTTCCGTTGCACAGGAAGACATATTCAAGAGCGGTACAAGATTCGCAAAATGTGAAGGATTAGTTCCAGCTCCAGAAAGTTCCCACGCTATAAAAATAGGAATGGACGAAGCATTAGAGTGTAAAAAGACTGGAGAAGAGAAAAATATTATAATTAACCTCTCCGGACACGGAATGCTTGATCTTAAAGGATATGATGATTATATAAACGGTACACTTAAAGGTAAATAAATTACCTTATTCTTTTTTTATTTTAATTTCATATTTTTGATCAATAATTTTAAATGCTAATTTTTCTTTATTAACCAATATTTTAAAGATAAGACTATGCATAAACTATTTTACTGATTGAATTATACATTAATTTAGACTATATAATGGAGGATAAAATTTATGTATCTCATAGGAGAAGCTTTAATAGGAAGCGGAAATGAAATAGCTCACGTTGATTTAATAATTGGGGACAAAAATGGTCCTGCAGGAACTGCATTTACCAATGGTTTAACACAACTATCAATCGGACATACACCTTTACTTTCAGTCATTAGACCAAATTTAATGACCAAACCAGCGACATTAATTATACCTAAAGTGACTGTTGGATGTTTAGAAGATGCAAACAAGATATTCGGCCCAGCACAAACTGCAGTAGGTAGAGCAGTTGCTGATGCAGTAGAAGAAGGTTTAATTCCAAAAGACAAAGTTGAAGATATCGTAATTCTTGCATCAGTCTTTATACACCCCGAAGCAGAAGATTTCCGTAAAATTTACCAGTACAATTATGGAGCAACCAAACTAGCAATAAGAAGAGCAATGGAAGAATATCCATCAGCAAATAAAGTATTAGCTGAAAAAGATAGAGGAGCGCATGCAATAATGGGCTTTAAAGTAGTAAAACTCTGGAACCCACCATACTTACAGGTTGCACTTGATTTAGACAACATGGACGAAATGGAAAGAATTATAAACAGCCTTCCAGACCGTGAAAGAATTTTACTTGAAGCTGGAACACCACTGGTTAAGAAATTCGGTGTAGGCATAGTAAGTAAAATCAGAGAACTTAGAAAAGACGCATTCATCATTGCAGACCTTAAAACCCTTGATGTTGGAAGGATTGAAGTTAAAATGGCAGCAGATGAAACTGCGGATGCTATTGCAATTTCTGGACTTGGAACCGTTGAATCAATTGAAAAAGCAATACACGAAGCAATGAAACAGGGAATTTACTCCATTTTAGACATGATGAACGTGGACAACTTTGTTGAAAAACTCCAATCTCTTAGATACAAACCAGACATTGTACTATTACACAGAAATGTTGATTTAGAAACAATGGCTGCTGAAAGAGGAGAAGAATTAGGAGAAGTAACCGAATGGGGTAACATTAACCAGATTAAAGAAATCCTTGGTAAAGGAAGACGCGTTGCTGTTGCAGGCGGAATAACCCCAGATAAAGTTGAAATGGCTCTTTCAAACGGTGCAGATGTAATTGTTGTTGGAAGATACATAATTGGTTCAAGAGATGTAAGACGTGCTGCAGAAGACTTCTTAGCACACATGCCTCAAGATCCAGACACTATGAGACTTGCACTTGATGAAGACGAGTCAATTTAAAACTAATAAGATGGAAAATCCATTCTTATTCTCTTTTTTAATTTAAATTAAAAATTTACTAATTTTTGAATTTATTCTTTTTAACCAATAATGAGACATAGGAGAATACAATATGACATTTACTACATGCTTAAACTGCATGGACGGAAGAGTCCAGTTACCAGTGATTAACTGGATAATTGAAAATTACGATATAAAATACGTAGATATGATTACAAAACCTGGAATGGACGGATATTTAGCTCAAAAAGATTCTAATATTAAAGACATAGTTAAAAACATTGAAATTTCAATTGAAGTTCATGATACAGAACATATATTCATAGTTGCTCATTATGACTGCGCTGGAAATCCTGTTGATGATTTAACCCATGAAAAGCATATATATACTGCTGTAAATCGGATTAAATCAATTTTTAATAAATCAAAAGTAATAGGGTTATGGGTTTCTGAAGATTTCAAGGTCAGCAAGATTATTGAAAAATAAATTTATCAATAAAAATTATCTTATTTTCTTTATTCAAATTAAATATTTCAACCGAAGTTTTATTTAATCTTAGGGCCATAAATTAATTGGAGGATTATTATGATCTTAGGTATATGTGGAAGTCCAAGAAAACAGGCTACAGATTATGTCACAAATGAAGCATTGAAAATGCTTGAAGAGAAAGGGTTTGAAACAAGCTATTTTAGTGTAAGAGGAAAAAAAATAGCAGGATGTATGCACTGTGATTACTGTTTAAGGGAAAAAGAATGTATTCAAAAGGACGACATGTACGAAGTTTACAGTTTAATTAAAGATTGTGATGGGCTTATAATGGCATCTCCAAGTTACAATGGCGCCATAAGCGGACAATTGAAATGCTTAATGGATAGAACACGTGCATTAGGTGCTGCTGATATTGATTTTTTAAAAAATAAAGTTGGAATGGCCATTGCAGTTGGCGGTGACCGCATGGGAGGCCAGGAAATTGTTATCCAGCAAATAATTACCTATTATGTACTTACTGGAGCAATTCCTAAAAGCGGCGGTGCATGGGGAGCTAATTTAGGTGCAACTTTCTGGTCAAAAGATAGTCTTGATGGAGTAAAAGCAGATGTAGAAGGCTTTAAGTCTCTAAAAAGGACTGTGAATAAATTTGCTGAGTTTTTAGAAAATTATAATGAAAAATAGAATTGAAATATTTGAACTATATCCCAATATTACAAAATAAATGGATATCAAATTTTTTTTAAATTTTAATTACTTATTATATTTACATTATACATCTCATTAACATTGATCATTATTAGAAAATTTCGCGAGTAAATGAGGAATTTATTTATAAAAAATTAGTTTTTTAGATAAAAATTTTGTACTTTTACTAATTATTAGAATTAACCACAATATTTATATATTAAGTGAGGTATAATTGAAGTCAATCCCTGAATAGTTTTAACTTAAAATATTATAATCCCAATAATATTCAAAAAAGAATTTTCCACCCCTTTTTAAAAGTTTTAATTTATATTCAGGGATTTAAACCACATTACGTTTGTAATAACCAAAAAATAAATTAACATGTGGAACCATATTTCCCAGACTATTTAGAAGCACTCCTTAACAAAATAGTCTGGGGAAATCCCCCTTAAAACATATTTTGATTTTTTAATAATCTATTCACTAATTTTAACTTATACTAAAAAAGATCCAAATATGTCTTAAATAAAGTCTTTAAATACTATTAATTCATATATAAATGGAAGTATAAAAATTCAATATAAACTAATTATCTAAATTTCAGTGAACGTTTTATTTTTTGGTGAGTTAATGGCGAGTTCAAAGATACTAAAGGGAAGCTTTCTAATAATGATAAGCTACGTGTTTTTTAGAATAGGTGGCTTAATATATCGATTTTTAATGAGTAGGTTGCTCGGACCAGAGGGTTACGGTCTTGTAGTATTGACACTACCTTTTCAGGGAATTTTTCAAATTCTTTCAGCTGCAGGAATTCCTCCGGCTGTTGCCAAGTTCGTTGCTCAGCATAAAGCAGTCGGTGAAGACGAAATGGCCAGACAGGTCATTTTTACATCGCTAAAAATTATGGCAATTTTAGGTATTTTCTTTTCACTGGTAATGTTTTTCTCATCTGACTGGATAGCGAATGTTTGGTTCCATAAACCTGCTGTTGCCTATCCACTTAAAGCTGTTGCACTTATAACTCCTTTCAGTGTTATTGTGGGAGCTTTTAGAGGAGCATTCCAGGGTTTATACAGAATGGAATTTATAGTAGCTACCAGAGCTGCAGAACAGATTTTTACAATTATATTTGCAGTTGTGCTTGTATCTATAGGTTTTTATGCTGCAGGGGCAGTTATGGGTACTGCACTCGGATTTGCAGCATCTGCAATAACTGCAGTTTTCATATATAGAAAATATTTATGGAAATATTTCCCAGCACCAGATCCCGAAAAAAAATTAAGTTTAAGGGAAGAATTAGGTCTTGCAAAAATTATTTTGCTGTTTTCAATTCCTGTTGCAATAACAGGGCTATCAGAACTTGCTATTTATGATGTAAGTACATTTATGATTGGTAGATACATGACAGAAAGAGATGCAGGGTACTATGGAGTAGCAGATCCAATCGCCAGACTGCCGCTTATAATTTCGCTATCTGTAGCTGCTGCAATACTTCCTGCAGCATCAGAAGCTGCCAGCTTAAAGGATAAAAAACTGCTTGAAACATATGTAACTCAATCATATCGCTATGTTATTTTAACTGTTCTACCAATTTGTGTTGGAGTTTCTATTTTTGCAGAACCAATTCTTGGACTTTTATTTACTTATGATTATATTTACGGTGCACCAGCATTGAGCATTCTTGTTGTTGGAATGGCATTTTATACCTTATTTATGGTTTCATCAAGCATAACCCAGGGAATTGGGCATCCAAGACTTCCTATGTATATTCTACTTTTTGGAACAGTTTTAAATATTGTTTTAAATTATTTCATGGTTCAATCTTATGGGCTTATAGGTGCTGCAGCAGCCACAACTATAGCTGCATTCATTATAATGATTGCAATTGTCTGGAAAACATTCCAAACAACTGAAATCAGACCGCCATATTTAGATTTTGTTAAAATAGGAATAGCATCATTATTTATGGGTTTAATCATATTATTAATACCAAAGACCATTTATGGGTTAATAGCTGCCATCATTATAGCTCCAATTGCTTATATAATTGGTTTAACCCTTATTGGAGGGTTTAGAAAAGATGATGTTAGAATAAGCAAAAAATATGCTGCAAAAGTAGGTCCATTATCTAAAGTACTATTAAAAGTAGTTAAATTTATAGAAAGGTTTGCAAAATAATAATTAGAAATTCAAAAATTATGAAGAGGATATCCTGCCTGAATCTTAAAAAAGGCAATTAAGGTTAGAGAATGACAATGACCCCAAAGAGGCAAATTCTTTCAAAAGGAGTAAATGGTATTATGAAAAGAAGTAAAAAATTAAGTAGAAAAACATCAGAAACTGATATTGAAATTTCACTGAATATCGATGGGAATGGAAAATCAGATGTAAATACTGGAATTGACTTTTTTGACCATATGCTTGATTCATTTGCAAGACATGGATTTTTTGACCTTAATGTGAAAGCTAAAGGGGATCTTAAAGTGGATGACCACCACACAGTAGAAGATGTTGGAATACTTCTTGGAGATACATTTTCACAAGCTTTGGGTGATAAAAAAGGGATAAAAAGAATGGCACACGCCATAATTCCAATGGATGATGCTTTAGCAACCGTAGCAGTGGATATAAGTGGTAGAAGTTACAGTGTTTTAAACTTTTCCTTTAAAAAGGCGAAGGTGGGCGATTTAAGCACTGAAAACGTTGAACACTTCTTTGAATCATTTGCAAACTTTGCAAGAATCAACATTAATGCTAAAGTTGAAGGAGAAAATGATCATCACAAAATAGAGGCACTTTTTAAAGCATTTGCACGGGCATTAAAGGATGCATCAAAAATAGAACACGATTTAATTCCGAGTACTAAAGGTGTTTTATAGCCGTTTAATCCTTTAATTCATTTATTTTATCATCAATTGTTTGCTTTAAAACATTTATTTCTGATTTTATAATATTAAAATTATCATTCTCGTTCCTGACATCTAATAAATCTTTTTCTATCCCATTTAATTCATAAAGATCGATTTCAATATCCAATTCATAATAATCAGCTATCATAACATCTATATGGTGTAACATATCATCTATATCGCGATACTGGTATAAAATAGACTCAATTTCTTCTAAAATCTGCTCCAATCTAGAATTTAAACCTTTCATTGAATTTAAAGTCAAATCTTTATTTTCTATTTCTAAAATTTCAGAATATGCTTTTTCTGCTTCAACAATTTCTTGACGCATATTTTCCAATCTAAGCTTATTTGAACTTGCAAAAAGCATCATATGAGTATATTTATCGTAAATTTGTTCGAATTCGTTTTGAATCACTCAATACCTCCAGATTAAGATTAAATCTCTTTATTTAATTATGTAATTAATTATACAAAAATCTACTTAATTTAGAAAATAACATATAATATTCCATTAAGCTTTGAATCTTATTAATTAAATGGAGGAATTTTATGGAGTTTCTTGATTTAGTAAAATCCAGATATAGTGTTAGGGCCTATAAAAACGACCAGGTTGAGGATGAAAAATTAGAAAAAATACTGGAAGCAGCTCGTCTTGCTCCAACTGCAGTAAATTATCAACCTTTTAAATTAATAGTTATAAATACAGAAGGGCGTAAAGATGAACTAAAACGTATTTATCAGGCGGAATGGTTCTCTGAAGCACCATTAGTAATAGGAGTATGTTGTGAACCGCAAAATGCATGGGTACGTAGAGATGGCAAGAATTTTGCTGATGTAGATGCTACTATAGTAATGGATCATATAATTCTTGCAGCAACAAGTCTTGGGCTTGGAACATGCTGGATTGGTGCTTTTGATGCAGATGCAGCAAAAAAAATCCTTAAGTTACCTGAAAATATTGAAACACTTGTTTTTACTCCATTAGGCTATCCTGCAGATGAAATTGGTGAGAAAAAAAGAAAAGATATATCGGAACTTGTTAAGTATGAAAATTGGTAAATTAATTTATTTAAATTAATTATCGATTAAATTAGATATATTATCAAAAAGTTGTCCAAAATCAGTTCCAGATATTTTCTTATCTTTAAATTCGCGATATATCTTTTTTGATCCATTTTCCAAAGATTTAGATGTTATTCCGTGCCTTATGGATAATTTAGCTTCTACAAAAGCAGCTAATTGATCACAAGCATATATTAATTCTCCATCTATAGGACTAAAAGTATCTTCATTAAATTTACTGTTTAATTCATTAAAAGAAATTTTATCGGGTTCATCTTTATAATTAATCCTGTTTTCAAACTCATTTTCAGTAAAGTACTTTATTTCTGAATGCCATTGTTTAGGGAGCAATTCTAACAATTTTGAATCTACAAGATTTGTTTCACATTCTTTAATAATTTCATCTAATTCACTAACTGATTTTTTTACAGGAGAAATGATATCTTTAGTTAAAACCTCAGGTAAATCGTGGAATAAACCCGCAAAAAAGTTGTTATATATTCTTTTATCACATGGAATCTCTTTCATACTAATTGTACAAAAATATGATATCATAGCCACAATTAACATATGACCTAAAACTGACGTTTCAGGTATTCTGGGTGATTGAGCCCATCTTTTTTGAAAACGAAGCTGCCCACATAGATCAACAAAACCATATGACTTTTTACCAAGTAAAATTTTTTGAACACCTATTAAATCATAATGATCTTCAATTTTATTTTCAATTTTTTCCTTCCTTCGTTCTATACCGTAAATATAAGGAGCAGTGTTATAAATAATCTTAAATTCCCAATTTGTAGCTAAATAATGTGCAGCACGAAGTATTTTTGTTTCTGTATTAATTGGAGACTCAAATAAGTAATTTTCAAACTTTTGCTTAAACTCTTCGTTATTTAGGTCTTCGAGAACAGGATTAAGTTCCTTTAAAACATGATTATTTAATTCATTCTTTTTTTCTGCTAGAATTTTATGAAAAACAGGCGGTTTAATATCTGTTAGAACTATTCTTTGTAAAAATTCAAAAATAAATCCTTCTATTAGATTTAACCAATTAATTTGGTCCTGTCCAATGTCCTTTCTTTTATCATCTTCCATTTTAGCTAATACATAAGCTATTATCATTTTATGTGCTTGTTTATCTAATTCAATGAATTCTACAGGTCGAATATGATCATTCCACCGTTGCATACTTGCTGCACTATAAAATCTTTCTATTAGTTTTTCAATCATCAACTCACCTATTCAAAGACCCCATAAGATAAAATTATTTTTATTTATTAAAAATTTAATTATTTAAAAAATTTTAAATTAAAACTATAAGAATTTATACTTATTTGAAAAGGGAAAATTAAGATTGAATAAACTGTGATCAATAAATTTTTCAATAGTCTGTTTATGATTAAAAAAGTACTTTCACGCCATTTATCATAATTCACGAAGAATACAAAGGAAATATACTAAATGCTATTATTAAAATGTTTTAAATTAGTGAAAAATCTTTAAAAAATTATATATAAATCCTTCAAGAGCTTCATCGCGATTAAACCAAGTTTGATCAAGATATTTAGCCTGACTTATCATGTATACATTTGCAAATATTGAAAGGGCTAATGCATCATAATCTATATCTTTATCTGGAATTCTATTTTTAATCAAATAACTCAAATTTTCCACTATTTGTGCTTTAAGAGCATCATTTTGTTCATTTCTTTCTTTATTAGTTAACATAAGAAATTCTGTATAATCTTCAGCAATTTCAGTGACATCAATAATCAATACTTTTAAAAATTCATCTGGATCTTCATAATTATTAGATTTAAGTTTTAATTCAAGCTCTTTTTTAAGTTTTTTAAGATTCTGAGACTGGACTTTATTAAAAAGGTTCTCTTTTGTT
>JAEYSH010000120.1 GCA_023434825.1 Methanobacteriota archaeon
TCTCTATTTGATGTGGAAATATAAAGATAACCTTTATGCTCAACTACTTCTCTAATTCTACCTAAATTAGTAAATAAAGCTTCTTCACCAGTAACACTATTTCCGTCTGCTGAAAGGCTAATTTTACGTAACTGTGAACCTCGAAGTCCTGCAACATATAATGCACCATTATAATAAGCTATTCCAGAGGGAGCAAGTGTAAAATCTGTGTAAAAAATTAATGGTTTCTCAAAGCCTTGTGGAGAATCATTACCTTGATAATCAGGCCATCCATAATTCCCATCTTTCATAATATTATTTATTTCATCATATCTTGATTGTCCGTGTTCTGATGAATACATTTGTTTAGTTATAGGATTCCATGTGATTCCCTGAGGATTTCGATGTCCGTATGAATAAACGTAATTACCAAAAGGATTATCAGATGGAATAGAACCATCTTTATTTAATCTAAGTATTTTCCCAGATAAAGAGTTAATATTTTGTGCTTCGGGACGGTTAGAAGCATCTCCTGTTGTTACATATAATTTCCCATCAGGTCCAAACTTCATACGTCCGCCGTCATGAATTTGTGCACTTGGGATATAATCAATTAAAATGTTTTCTTTTTCTAATTTTTCATTTAATGTAAATCTAGATATTCTATTTCCATTTTGTGCAGTGTAATATAGGTATATATATTTATTTACATTGAATTCTGGATCAACTGCTATTCCTAGCAATCCAGACTCTGCCATTTCATTGACATTTATATTTCCTATTGATTTAAGAGTACCATTATCTAAGATACTCACTCGTCCACTTCGCTCTGTAAATACAATTCTGTCGTCTGGAAGAAAATCTATTGCCCAGGGGGTGTCCAGATTTTCAGCTACAATTGTCATTTGATTATTATTTTGGCCTGTATTACTTAAAAAAGCTAAAAATAAGACTATAATTATAATTAAAATTAATAAGGATGCTAAAATATATTTTTTGTTCATTTAAAACACTTTTTGATGTTTTGAATAAATTTTTTAATTATTTTTTATTTATTTAAATTTTATTTTTTATAATGTTATTTTAAAGGGCAAATTTATTCATTTATTTTTGGATTTTTTTTATTTTGATATGATGTTAATTTTAATAATAACTTAAATATAATTAATACTATTCTAGTTGATGATAATTTAAAATGTATTTTTAAAAAATATTATCTGAATCATGAGGTGAAATTTTGGATCGGTATCGCGTTTTTCTTCAAAGAATGGGTCTTATTGGAACATCAAACTTTTTAGTCACCATTACTTCAATTATTTTCTTGCCAATTATAACCCAAAATCTTTCGATTCCTGATTATGCGGTTTACGTCCAATTTCAAATTACAATTACTCTTGTATACAGTATTGCAATATTGGGCTTACCTTATACAATGGTTAGATTTATGGCTGCTTCGAGAAATATAGAGGAAATACAGGAGTCATTTTATTCATTTTTATTTACTGTACTTGGTGTGAGTTTAATACTAGCCATAATATTGTATTTTCTAGCAGTACCAATTTCAAATTTATTATTTAACGGTAATTTGGCAGTTGGACTAATTTTACCATTAACTACCTTAATGACGGCATTAATGTACCTTTTTTTCGATTATTTCAGGGCATTTAATCAAATGAACAAATATGCACTTTTAACTACAGTTCAAGCTTATATGGTTATTATATTCGGCGCAATTTTGATATTTGCCGGTTTTGGAGTGGTGGGGGCAGTTACTGGTATTTTGATTACTCAAACTTTAATTTCACTAATTATGTTCATAATGGTTCTAAGACAAATCGGATTTAAAATACCAAGGTTTAGAAATTTAAGAGAATATTTATCTTTTGGATTACCTACAATACCGAGTAATGCTTCTTTTTGGATATTGGATGCTACTGATCGTTATGTAATTGGAATAGCTCTTGGTATAAATGCAGTTGGTTTCTATTCTGCTGGGTATACAATTAGTTCTTTAATGGCGCTTCTTACAGCTCCACTTTATACAGTCTTATTACCAATTTTATCGCAGTATTATGCTGAAAAAAAAATAAGAGAGACACGATTTCTCCTAAATTATTCTATAAAATTATATCTGGTTGTAGCTGTGCCTACAGTAGTTGGATTATCTGTACTATCAAAACCATTACTATATATTTTATCTACACCTGCTTTAGCTGATATAGGATATATTATAACTCCTATTCTTGCAACTGGGGGATTAGTATTTGGCCTTTATTGTATTGTAACTCAAATAATAGTTATGGAAAGGCGAACTAAGATAACAGGATATGTTTGGGTAGCTGCTACAATATTAAATGTTGTTTTAGATATTACTGCAGGATATTTATTTGGAATTATTGGAATTGCAGTAACCACTCTTCTTATTTACTCATTTGCATTTTTAATTACAGCATATTATGCTTTTAGTTATATAAGATGTAATTTCTATTTTGGATTTGCAGGTAAAGTAATAATTGCGGCTTTGGCCATGGCAGTATTTTTAATAATAATAAATCCTTATGGGTCATTAAACATTGTTTTAGCAGGATTAGCATCACTAGGACTATATTTGCTGATTCTATTACTCCTTAAAGGAATCAGAATAGATGAAATTAAATTTTTTACTGGAATAATAAAAGAATCAATTATAAATGCTTATATGTCTTTAAGAGGAATGGTATAGTTTTTAATAATAATAAACATATTAAATTAAGTTAAGAAGTTATAAATTTGAGGTGAAAAAATGTCTTTATTTAAAAGAAAAACAAAAGATTTTGAAGATATTGAACCTAAAGACGCTTTTACTATACTTGAAAAACATAGGGAAGATCCAGATTATGTTCCTTTAGATGTAAGGACACCAGATGAATATAATCAGGGGCATATCGAAAATGCAGAATTCTTAAACATTAAATCATCAGATTTTGAAAAAGAGCTTGAAAAATTAGATAAAAATAAGAAATATCTGGTTTACTGTAGATCTGGAATTAGAAGTAATAAAGCTGCAGAATTAATGAAAAAGCATGAATTTAAAGAAGTTTATAATATTATTGGCGGATTTGAAAAATGGAAATCTAAAAGATTACCATTTGAAAAATAATCCTTAAAATCAATTTAAAATATAGAAATATTTAAATCATTTTTATTTTTTATATTAACTCGTGTTCTTTAATTTAAAAATAACGATCTCTTTCTTTTAAAATCTAAGAATTCCTTGAAATATCTCATATTCAATCTGAATACCTTATTTCCCTAAATTCTGACATTAAACTATAATTTTATGACAATATACCAATTTATTTAGTTTATATATTAAGCTTGTATTAAATCTAAAATTTATTTTTATGGAAAATAACAATATAATAATCAAAAAACATTTTAAAACAAAATAATAAAAACATTTACGAAATTAAATAAAAGGTTGAAAAATGAACATTAATTGGAGAGCTGTAGCTATTGGATTGATTATAACTGTTATTTTAGTACTAATATTCTCTCAGTTTAATTTAGGATATTTAGGAGCAATTATCGGAGGATTAGTTGTAGGGTACATGATTACAGGTAGCTACATGGATGGGGCTATAAATGGAGGATTATCAGCAGGTATCGGTGGTTTTATAATGTTACCTGTATATGCACTTTTATTTGAAAGAAGCATTATTTTAATAGCAATAGTAGCTGCAATAGACATATTGGTTTCATACTTTATAATTGGAGCTATCTTTGGAATAATTGGAACTTTTATGAAAGTTAAATTGTTTAACAAACTTCAATATCAAACCAAACATAGACCGTAAAATCTTATATCGGATGTCCATGTGTTCATCGAACTTAAAAATGAATAAATAAATTAAATATAGCTGATTTTAAACTTATTTAAGATATTGAAAAATAATTAATGCCCTGCGGTGTCACATGTGGATCTAAAATTTTTTTTGTAATGACAAAGAATGTATTGAATTAATTTTAACCATAAATTGGAGAGTGGAGGATTTTCACTCTAATATCGGAAGAATAAGTAATTTTTACTTTTCTCTATTCTTTTTATGCTTTGTAATATCACTATGCATGCCGAGAGTAGCAAAATAATTTCCCTGATCATCTAGCAGTGCTGAACCTTTAGCAAGAGTCCATAAAATAGAACCATCTTTTTTCCGAAACTTGATAATTTCTTCAAATTTTTCATTATTTAAAATTTTTTTATTAGCTTTATAGAATACAGGAATTTGATCTTGATCTATAAATTTAAAAATTTTATGGCCAAGTATCTCTTCTTCATTGTATCCTAACATTTCACACATTCTTTGGTTAACAAAAATAAATCCCTTTTCAGGCGTAGCGATTGAAACACCTTCATGTGTTGTTTCAATAATTTGACGATATTTTTCTTCGCTTTTGGCTAATTTTTTATCTATTTCATGTTTATAAATGGCCGATTCAATAGAAATTAACAATAATTCAGAACTAATTGGTTTATTTACAAACCCATAAGGATTAGATAATTTAACTCTTTCAAATGTGTTTTTATCAGCAAAAGCACTCATATAAACAACAGGAATATCAAAAAGAGTTTTTATCTCTTCAGCTGCTTCAATACCGTCCATATCACCCTTTAAAGTGATATCCATTAAAATTAAATCAGGTTTAAGATCCCCTGCTTTTTTAACTGCTTCAGCCCCTCTTGAAGCTATTCCAACAACATCAAAACCAAACCTATTTAATCTATTTTTAACATCCATTGCAGTAATAGATTCATCTTCTACAATTAGAATTTTAGTCATAAAGGACATTTTATTATGATTTAAATAATCACACATTAATATTTTATTATTTTAGTTTTCAAATGCTCTCTCCCTCAATCACCTTAAAACATAAACACAATATACATACTTGGTAAGTAAAAAGCATTTTCAGATTTATAAAAGCTCATTACGGAGTAAGAAAACTAAATAAAAGAAAAAGGAGGGAAATAATTTGAGAGTAAGTGGAGGAGTACCTTCTGGAAGATATGCCGAATTATATCACCCGGAAATTTTTGAAGAACATGAATCAGTCATCGTATTTACAAGGGAATATATTAACAGGAGATACTCCTCTATCATGGCTGAAATAGACCATATTAATAAAATTGCTTTGCATCTTTCAAGAAGTGAAGAATGGAAGTTAATTGGGTACTGGCCTAAAATAATGCAGAGTGTGGACGTTATTGATTATAATATGGATTTAATATTTGAAAAAGAACCTTTACAATCTTATTTAGATGCATACATTTACAATAAAGTTCAAAGTTCCCAGAAGGATATTTCAGTATCTGAAAATAAAGCCATTGCTTCAATTAACGCTTCTAATAATCTTTTATAGTGAAAGGTATGATTAGAAATGCGTTACACCTATGGCATCATGGATGAAAGAAAAATACTACTGTATAAACCTCAGTTATTCTTAAAAGATAAAGATTTACTGGTTTTTTCAAGTTCAGACTTTCTAAAATGGCATAATGATATTAGGGAATATTTAGATGCATTATATCAAATTGATTCCCTGGAGATGGAGAAAGGAAACTCCATTAACATGAATGAGCTTGATCTGGCTATGGCTGTGCTTAATAATGTTAAATTAAACTTTGAAAATATATTTGATTCTGATGAAATCTCTATTTCTCCTTATATGTATCTATCAACTCTTGATAAAAAATATAAAAGGCACAGGTCTTCTTATACAAGCGATATGAGGCGTTGTGATGTCCAAATACCTGTAATTACGCAAGGTACTAGATACAAACATTTGATGGAAATAATCAATGAAGCTAATAATGACTTTTCAAAAGCTAGAAAAACGGATGAAGATGAACAGGACTATGAAAAAGAGGATTAAAAGGGATGGAAACTAAAAGATTCATATTACTGGATATTGATTATTTTACCAAACAAGGTAAGCCTATTATGAGGTTATTCGGGAAAATAGCGAATGAAAACAGATCTATAATGGCTTTAGATAAAAATTTTTATCCTTACTTTTATGTAATTCCTCATGATTTTGAAGAGTGTAAGGCTGAATTAGAGCAATTTAATTTTTTAAAAATAGAAAAAGTATTTAAAAAACATTATTTGGAATTTGAAGACTTTTTAAAGGTAACCTTAGAACATCCTCGTGAAATGCTTAAATTAAAGGAAGAAGTAATTAATTTAAAATCTGTTAAAGATGTTAGAGAGTTTGATATAGCATTTTCGAGGAGATATTTAATTGATAAAGGTTTATTTCCAATGTCAGAAGTAGAGGTACAGGGTAAAGTATTAAAATATTCTCGTGAAGTGGCTATAATTGAATTAGAAAGCGATCCTAAATGTGTTAATTCGGGTTTACCTGTTTTTAATGTTTTAAGTTTTAAAATTGAAGCCTGTAACCCTCAAGGTTGGCCCGAAGTAATGAAAGATCCTATTATCATGATTAGCTTTTCAAGTAACAAGGGCTTTCAAAGAGTGATTTCAACTGAAAAATCATCTCATAGTTTTGTAGAAACTGTTAAGGATGAGAAGGAATTATTAAATAAGTTCGTTGATACTGTTAAATCCCAAAATCCCGACATAATAGCAGGTTACAATTCTGATAAATTTGATTTTCCCTATATAAAAGTTAGGGCGGATCTTCTGGGAGTATCCCTTAACCTTGGAGTTGATGGCTCAAAACTTCAATTTATTAGATCCCCTAAAAAGTCAGCTATGATTAAAGGTAGCCCTCATATTGATTTATACCGTATTGTCCGCCGACATCTCCAATTAAACAGTCATACAATTCAAAATGTTTATTTCGAGCTTTTTGGAGTGGATAAAATTGATATTCCTGCACCAGAGATTTATAAAGCCTGGAATGATGGTGGGGAGAAAAGAGAGAAGCTTTTTAGATTTTCACTTGAAGATGTGATTGCCGTTACAAAAATTGGAGAGAGAATACTTCCCATGACTATTGAGCTTTCAAGAATTGTGGGGCAGCCTTTATTTGAGATTGCTAGAAGAGGGACAGGAACACAGGTTAAATGGTATTTAATCAGAAAATCATTTGAATTTAATATAATTTGTCCAAATGAGCCGGGAATTTTTGAAAGAATGGTAATAGGGGGACATGTGGAAGAACCAGTTAAAGGATTGCATGAAAATATATTTTACTTCGATTTTAGAAGCCTTTACCCCAGTATAATAATAGCTAAAAATATCAGTCCAGAAACACTTTGTGAAACTGGAGATAAAGAAGATTGTTATATTGCTCCAGAATTTGGGTATAAATTTAAAAAAGAACCAATGGGTTTTATTCCAAGGATTACATCTAAACTTTTAAATGACAGGATAAGGATTAAAGCTTTGATGAAACAATCTGATGATCCAGAAGAAAAGCAGATTTTAAATTTTAGGCAAGAAGCTATAAAAACGATGATATCTACAATTTTTGGGCTTTATAATCATCCACAGTATAGGTGGTATTGTGTAGAAGCCTCAGAAGCGATTACTGCATGGGGGAGAGATTATTTAAAGAATACTATGAAAAAAGCTGAAAATTTTGGGTTTGAAGTGGTTTATGCTGATACGGATGGGTTTTTTGTTACATTAAAATGAGATGTTAATTATTAAATTTTAGAATCATTTAAGTATAGAAAAAGTATTATTTTATTATAAGATTATTATAATCTGATATAAATAAGGAATAGTGATTGAAAATGGATAAAAAAATTATTTTAGGATTGATTATATTAATTATCGCTTCTGGTTTAGCTTATGGGACATACTCGTTTTTAGGAACTAATAATAATACTGATAATATATCTAACAATGTAAATATCCAAAATAATACTACTGCAACGGTTAATAACTCAACAACTGATAAAAAAGTAAATAATTCATCAAGCACAAAATCAACTAACAAAAAATCAACTAATAAATATTGGTGTGAGCAATGCCAGCAATACCATCCTCGTCCGTTACAGGAGTATCATAGGTATGGTAATTGTCCTATTTGTGGAAAATGGGTTGATACTAAAACAACAAGCCATACACACGATGGATCACCAGGTTACAAAGAGGAACCGAGAAAAGACAATCTATACGAATGATTAACTCTTTAATTCTTTTTTTTCATCTTTAAATACTTTAATTTTCCTCTTTTGAGTAGCGAAGGCGAACACACCAACTAAAACTCCAATTAAATCTAACACTCAAACCTAACAGTATATACCTTGCAGATGTTTTTAAATTAAAGCTGGAGCTTGAACTGGGCCTTTAATAACTGCGAGGTAAGCTTAAATTAAAAGGTTCTTTTTAAAATGTGAAAATTAATAGTTTATGCTAGAGGGATTAAATTATAAATTTAAAAATAGAGGAAAATTGTTAGGAAAAAGTTATTCGGGGTATATTGTTCTTAAAGCATCTTTAAATGGATATGGCCACCAAGGAGCTAGACTGTCTATTTGTTTGAGAGTTAACCATCCATCTGTTTTTGTAAGTAAATTGTAAAACATATCTTCTAGATTACCATCTCTTTTACTTTTTCCAGTTTCAAGGTCTACATATACATATCCTATTTGTCTATTCCAGACAATATCAGGATCCCAAATATAAATAGTTTCATTTATAGGTACTTTCCAGATTTCTTTACCGTTAATATTTATTTTTTGAGGTTTACCCATTTGTTCCTCATCGTAATGTTGAATATCTGCAATGTAGCTTGCTTTTGCTTCGTCTAATGATATCCATTCTCCATTTTGGTCTTTGACCATTCCTGTTTTAGCATCTACCATATCCCATGAATCGAGTACATGAACCATCCAGTACTTGCCATCAGTAGTTAAGTAAACTTTATCTGGATAGCCATAAAAACCAGCGACCCCATGAGTTAACTGTGCCGTGGATATAGCTAATGCTTTAGGAGTTGAATTGTTAAAATAAGTAAGAAATTCATCAGTTCCTGGATCGCTATATTCCTCGCTTGCCATAAGTGAACTATCAAAGTCAACAATATTAAAATCGGATAAAAAAAGACTTATAAAGACTATAGAGCTTATAAAAACGATGACAGCAACTGTTAAACCACTAGCAATTAATATTTTTTTACGATCCATAATATAACCTTTGAATAAGCGTATAAATTAATTTTGGCTTTTAATCAAGATATTGTTTATTTAAGATGAAGGTTAACAACCCAACTAAAATTCCAATTTCGAAATATCAGTATCCAACACTTTCAAATAAGTTTTATAACCCATCAATCATCTTCTTTTAACTTTTATCTTTATTGTGATCTAAAGCTTGCTTGCTCTAAAAGTAATCAAATGAAATGAAATTTTCATTCATTTCCATGCTGATATTTTTCTTGATGGTTTATCATTGTCGACTCTTTTTTAGAATCTTTTATTACAATGGCTTTTGCACCCATATCTCCTATTCTCTGGTTCTTTTTGGATGCCAGTATTGATATAAATCCTAACAAATAAGGTAAAACATAGGGCATAAGATCTATAAGTAGTAAAAAGTTTCTAATGAAGCTTTGAGAATAAGATATGGGTTCCATGCTTTTTTGATCCACTACTCTTATAGAAACTGCTATTTTTCCAATTGTTTGTCCCTGCATTAAAGGACCCTCTAAAACCACGAAGTACAAAAATCCTATAAAAATAGTTAAAATTAACCAAATTGATAATATAAGATCATCATTTCCATCAAATATGATGCCTATTATAATTAATAAGCTGAAACTAGCTATAGCTAAGATTACCCAATCAATTAAAAGTGCGAAAAATCTTCCTAAAACAGATGCATGTTCCAAATCAAGTTTTGAGCCACAATAAGCACAATAATTTCCTTGAGCTTCGATTGAACTGCCGCATGTAGGGCAGGATTTCTGATTTAACTCAATATTTTTATATCTATCACTTAATGTTTCAATATTATTCTTAATGGGTGTTGAAATAGATTTTAATGATTCATTTTTAATATCATTTATCTCTGCGGCTTTAGGTTTTATTTTTACAGGATTGGAATGTACATTTTTTTCAATTTCCGAGCTATATGTTTTAACAGTTGGATTAAATGCGTTTAAATCTGTTTTTTTTAGATTATTTTCCTTTATTTTAGATTTATCTTCCTCTAGGTTTTCAGATTTATTTGATTCTACAGTTTCAGCTTTAAATTCTGGATTTTCAGTATCTGGTTTATCTATTGTGATATGTTTATCTGGATTTCTCATCTCTTCAAGTCTCTTAGAAATCTCTTTACTAGTTATACCTTTCTTTTCTTTAATTTCAGGTTCATTACCTTTTATCAGATTATAAACCCAAGAAGCCATCGAAAAACATATAAATAACAATGAAATCCTTTCAAAAGGATGTTCACTAAAAGAATAATCTGGCCAGATATTTTGAACTCCAATGATAATTAAAGATCCAATTCCAACAAAAGTAATGACACCTGCAATAATTCCTATAAACTTCCTACCCTTCCTTCCTTTAGGTTTT
This sequence comes from Methanobacteriota archaeon, assembly GCA_023434825.1. Taxonomy (GTDB): domain Archaea; phylum Methanobacteriota; class Methanobacteria; order Methanobacteriales; family Methanobacteriaceae; genus Methanobacterium_D. Next base: position 10,517 of record JAEYSH010000120.1, read on the forward strand.
ATTTCTTTTTCAATCCCGTTATATGCTTCTAGATTTGAATTAGTTGTATCTAAATCCATTTGTTGATTTTCAATTAGTTCAGGTTTATGGTTTAATTTTACTGGTTCTTGATTAATCTTATCATACGCATCCAATATAGAAATATCCGTATTTAATAATTTAAAATATGTTTTATAAGCTTTAACTATATCTTCAGGTAATATTTTATCCCTGCCCTGATTTACAGCATTACATGCTGCAAAGAAAGTTATAGTATACTCTTCTGTTAAATATATACTACGTCCTTTTCTTATTCCTAATTTTTCAAAGACGATATGTCCATGTGTATTATTTAATTCTTCACAAAGATTTTTGCCATTGTTATCCCACGTGGTATTTTTTAATTTTTTATAGAATTCTTCATTAGGCTCTTTAAATGATTCAATTTTATCAAAAT
>JAEYSH010000214.1 GCA_023434825.1 Methanobacteriota archaeon
TTTCATGTAAATCTCATAGTTTATCTTGCTTTTATAAGAATTATTCAAAAATATTTAAAATAATAGCTAGAGACAATGGAATAAAACGTAATGGTAATAGTGTCCAGTTTAAAGGAAAATTATGTTATTTAGATAATGAAAAAGCATATGTTTCGTTGGAAAATAGAAATGATCTAGCTGTTCGGATAAATGACATTAAAAATTTAAATAAATATAGATTAGGGCAGAATATTTCTGTATCTGGAAAAATCATAAAAAATAGTTTTGGTGATTTTGAAGTTAACCCTGCTAATGAAAAAATCTGTCATGAATCTTCCAAAATTAAATATTTAAAAGAAAATGATCGAGAAATTAATATTAAAGCCAAAATTCACCAAATTAAAGAACCTATAAAGCTGGATACGAAATATGGGATCAGATATCTCACCTTAATTGAAATTGGGGATGATACGGGTACAATCTTACTTGAAATTTGGAGAAATGATCCATTAAGATTAAAAGCAAATATTGGTGATAAGATTAAGACTGAAAATTGCTATGTAAAAAAATTTAAAGGTGAATTACGGCTTACTCCAATAAAAAATGATGGAAAAGTGTATATAATTGAATAAATCTTTTTAATATTCGGTTTTATTAAACAAGGGATTTAAATAGCATATGTAAGGAAAATGTGACATTTCTTATAAAGAAAACATTTAATTTCAAGAGTACTGTGAGATATTGAAAATCATGGCAGGTTCAAATATCCCTATAATGCGGCTTCAAAGTCAACAGCTTGATTCTCAAAGGTTCAAAAAACCAGAAGAAATTATAGCATGGTTTGGAGGTGTTCAAGCCCAGGATTATCCTGGAGCAAAATGGGCAATTGCCATGCGCCTTGAAAACTGCACTGATGCAGATATCGAATCCACATTCACCGAAAAAAAGTTTGTCCGGACATGGGCAATGCGCGGAACACTTCATTTCGTCACTGCATCAGACATTCGCTGGATCCTGGAACTTTTGGCGCCGCGTATCATTGAAAGGAACAAACGAAGATATAAAGAACTCGAGCTCGACGAAGAAACACTTAAAAGAAGTAATGAAATAATTTTAAATGCACTGCAGGATGGGCAACGTTTAAACCGGAGGGAACTAGTCAAAGTCCTCCAAGAAAATGGCATCTCTGCAAAAGGGCAGCGTGCACCTTACATGCTCCAGAGGGCTTCCCTCGATGGACTTATCTGTCAGGGAGATATGCACAGCAATAATAATCCTATTTTTATTTCAATGAACCTGCTACCGAAAACCAAAACTTTAACCCGCCATAAAGCACTGGCAGAAATAGCCTGGCGGTACTTTAGAAGCCGCGGCCCTGCTACTATTCAAGATTTCATGTGGTGGTCTGGTCTTCTCTCAAAAGATGCAAAAGCCGGTTTGGAAGCTATAGAATCATCGCTTGAATCCTTAACTATTGGAGATAAAACTTACTGGTATTCGGGATCAAAATTAAAACATAGTTCACCACGAGTTCATTTGCTGCCAAGTTTTGATGAATATCTGGTTGGATATAAGGATCGAAGTGCCGTACTTAAAAAAATGCATTCTCAAAATGAGGATATCGAAAATATCATGTACCCAACAATAGCTATAGATGGCCAGATTGTAGGCACATGGAAGCGTAGATTCCATAAAAATGAAGTTATAGTTGAATTAAAATCATCCATCGCGCTTGAAACCGCTGAAAGCAATGTTTTAGATGATGCTGCACATCGCTTTGGTGAATTCCTGGAAATGCCTGTTCATACTAATATATAATGAAATAGGCTTTTTTTAGGATAAAATAAATTTTATTTAAATATATGGCTTATTGAGTGTTTACAGCTATATTTTAACTCTCATATTGTATTTTTAAAATGCAACAAGTTTTCAATTTATAGACATTTATATTATCAAAAACGTAATAGTAATCAATAAATATAAAAGTTTAGATTTAATTAAAATTTTTAGTAAATTGGGGATTATATCATGCAATGTTCAAACTGTGGAGCTCAAATAGATGAAAATAGTAAATTTTGTATTGAATGCGGCAATAAAATAGATCAAGAAGTTGAATGTCCTGAATGTTCAGCTAAATTTCCTCCAAATACAAAGTTCTGCACAAACTGCGGTACAAAAATTGGCGAAACAATTCCTGAAGAAGTTAAATGCCCAAAATGCTCTAAAACTTTACCTGCAAATACTAAATTTTGCACTGATTGCGGTACAAAGACACAAGGACTTAAAATGGCTCCAACTATTCCAGTTCGAAATTTACCAAGCGATGATCCATTGGATTCACTTCAAAAAACAGGTAATGAACTTATGAAAGGTGTTGGCGGTCTTTTCAGTAAGTCTAAATCAAAGTCTGGCGGCGGTCTTTTTGATAAAGTGCAATCAACTATTGATGATACAATGTCTGGAATGAAAAATGATAATATGGGTTATTTACGCTGTGAAAAATGTAAAGGTTATTATAAACTTAAACCTGGTGAATCTCCAAAAGATTATGATTTATGTGAGTGCGGTGGAGAGTTAAAATACACATCTAAAATACTTACACCGGATAGACAATAGAAATTTGAATGTTTATTCTAGTTTATGGGTTCTGTAAATTATCAATGCCCCAATAGCAAAATTAGCTATTGCAGCAAGAATAAGTTCTATTCCTTGAGCCATACCCTCTGTAAACCCAAGATTAATAATTCCTGATGCATTTAATAATTGTATTAATCCTAAAATCCACAAAACAACTCCAAGTGCATATATGGCTATGAAACTTTTATATAAGTAAATCAGTACTGCAAAGAGAATAAAAATTATTCCAAATACTAAAGATGATAATAGGAGGTTCAAGAATCCCCATATTGTTGCAATAATAGCAATTCTTTTGATCCATTTACTTTTCTTATCAGCCGGTTCTTTCATGCTTTCATTCATAATATCACTCCCCATTTAGTTTTATTTATTCTTAAATGACAATTTATTTAAGCAAAAATGGTTCCATTGATTCCCATTCATCTTTCCAGTCATCTATTTTTGTTACTATCTCTGGAAACTGTTGCGCTTGTATAACACGATCCTCCTTTTCTAAATTATATAATACAAAAGGCATCACCAGGTTTAGAGGTTCAGAATGCTCCATAAAAAATCTGTAAAACTCTTCCCTTAATCTATTGGTTTCTTCTAAACTTAGATTCAATCTGCCTATTTTTTCGAATATTCTTTCCTCTTCGATCCGTATGTGGGGATGCCATATCTTGTCAATTTGCTTAAAATCTGTTTTAAAAATACTTAATGAATTAAATTGGTCTCCATTTGATTTTAAATCCTTAATTTCACCGTTAATTTCTGTTAATAATGTTTTAACCCATTTATGTTGTGTTATTAACCGATCATAGGGCGCATCAGGTAATTTATCTATAACGTATGGAAACACTTTTTCATCTTCATGAAGATGGTGTAAATCTATAACTACTGAAAAGCTTTGAATGTATTTAAGAAATCCTTCGCGTTTTTCATCTTCAATAGTGCCTATTTCTAAATATTTTTCTACATTTTTAATTATAACTTCCAAACTGCGAGTAATGCTTCTGTGAAAACGGATAAGGTCTGTTCCTACATCTTCTTGATTTTCATCTACCATAATAACACTCCTATAATAATTCAAGAATTACCAAATTGGAATTGGATTTCATTAAATCTGTTATTATTAATAATTATTATTTTATAAGTAATAAAATATTTATGTTCCATAATTTAAAAATTATATAAAATATAAAAAGATAACTTCAAAACAAGCTTCAATGATAAAAAAGTCCTAAATAAAAGAAATTAAACTCATTAAACTTTAAAATGAGGTGATTAAATGGATATTGCATTACATAAAACGATAGATATTAGAATTAAGGATATAAATGATTTTAAAGATGCTGAAAATAGCGTGGATGAGGTTCTAAATAGTCTAAAAAGTGAAATTCTTGAAGAAATTGAAGATGTGTTAACTGAAGAAGGGGAAGGATGTTAAAGCCAAGTAATTCGAAAATTTAGATTTTTATTTATTTTACTTTTTTATATGTCATTTAATCATTATTTTGATTAAAATACAAAATAAGATTTCTTTTCTTTTTAAAAGTAGATAGAGAACATTTTTTTAAGTCGATTATTCAATATATTTATAAGTTTGATGTAGGGATAAATAGAATTATAACTTCGTTAAACATCGAATGTCGATATTTTTTATAAATAAAATTAAATGATGATATAAATGACTATTTTAGTTTGCAATAAATGTAATGGGTTTTATAAACTAGAAGGAGAAGAATCAGCTGAAGATTTTGATAGCTGCCAGTGTGGAGGGGAATTAAAACAATATGAAAGCATTCAAGATTTTATAGATGATTTCTATGGACTTAATTATTCTGAATTAATAAAAGAGAATAAAAAACTTAAAGAATCTAGTGATCAATTAAAAGATAGTTATTCCAAACAAACCAATGAAATTCATAACTTAAAAGTGGCTATTGGAGACTTTAAAGTTGAAAATGAAAGGCTGAAAGGTTCTGTGGATAAACTAAAATGGCTTAAAGATGAAAATAAGGAGGAATCTGATTATTTAAGACTTGAAAATGAATTTTCTAAATTAAAAAATAGGTACGATAAATTAAAAATACAAAATTCAGAGTTAATAGAAGAATTATACAAAATTAAGGACCTATATAATGAAAATTCAAATATAAAAGAGTCCTATGATAAAATAAAAGTTGAATATGATAGTTTATATAATAAACATTCAATTCTTCAAGAAAAATTTTCTAAAATTGATGATCTAACTAATGAAAACTTGAAGATAAAGGAATTATATGATGAATTAAATAAACAAAATGATGAATTGAAATCTGATTATGCTAATTTAAATGAAGAATTATCTCATAGAGAAATAAATGATAATGAAGATTTAAAATTGAAAGAATCTTATGATAAGCTTAAAATTCAGTTCAATCGTTTAAATTATGATTATTCCAATTTAAATGAAGAGCTAGAAAATATCAAGAACCAAAAAAACCTTGAAAATAATAAAGATGAAATAAATAATGTTTATACTGAATTAAAAAGCGTTAAAAAGCATAATGAAGAATTAATAAATGAAAATAGTCAATTAAAAGATAGATTATCTAAAAATCAAAAATTAGAAGCTCGAAAAGTTCATGAAAGTCCATCTAAGTCAGTACAAGCTAACAATCAAGATAGGAATGAATTCAAAAGGAAGCTTGAAGGATTAAAAAGAGAGAAGAATTTATCTAAATCTTTAGAAAATGATGATTATTTAGAACTAAAATCTGCTTATGATATTTTGCTTGAAAAGTTTTTAGAGTTGGAACAGGAAAATATCCGACTTAATAAAGCTAAAGAGTAAAATAAGAGCCAAATATTTGTCTGAAATATAAATAGAATCGTAATTATTTAAACTTTTTCTTATTCTGAATATTTACTAACTTTTTTTAAATTTTTTATTTTATTATATAATTGTAGTTGGTGTTCCTTAGTTAAATTAAATGATTTGGAAACATGCTCTATTTTGCATTATTTTCTAGAAAAATTGTAAAGATATAACTTTTGAGTATAGTATGCGCTGGTTTAAAATCATTTGAACTTGTGCAACAAATTCCAGTAAACTTGTAAAAATACAGGTCGCTGGTATTATATGCGTTAAGGCAAAAGAAATTTTGACTTCGCGATTTACTTAATCTTGTAGAATATACAAGAATTAGTATCATATGCCATAATTTTAAGGCGTACGACTGGAGTGTGAATTGTCACTTTCTGTGATAGTCGTTATTTCCGATTATGGCTAAACAGGTGAGGACGTGAACCCTTCGTGTTTTAATTGATGCGGAATTTGTTCATTGTTTGATGTTGGTGTACGTGTTAATATTTTTTTGTGGATGTGGTGACATTTTGGTTGCTACTGATACC
>JAEYSH010000225.1 GCA_023434825.1 Methanobacteriota archaeon
GTACTATTTTTAACCATAGAGTCGTTAAAGTTTGAGGAGTAAAAGTTAAAATTTAATTAGAATTAGTCAATATTTCCCCCAATTTTAACTGTTCAACTGGAAGAGTGAAATAAAAGACAGAACCAACACCAAACTCGGACTCAACCCAAACACGACCACCATGGCGCTCAATAATCCTTTTAACAATTGATAAACCTATTCCTGTTCCTTTATATACATCTCTTGTGTGTAATCGTTGAAATATGGTGAAAATACGTTCTTTATATTGTTCTTCTATTCCAATACCATTATCTTGCACACAGAATACATATTCTTTATTATATATATCTTTATTTGCAGATATATGGATTTTAAGTGGTTCTTCTTGTTTTTTAAATTTAATGGCATTGGAAATGAGGTTCTGGAAAACTCTTAGTAATTGATTTTCATCACCCATTACTTCGGGAAGTTCATTAACTTTTATATTAGCATTAGTTTCTTTAATTGAAATATTGAGGCTTTGAATTGTTTCATTTATGATTCTATTCATATCTACAGGTTTGAATTCCTCTCCTTTAGTTCCGACACGAGAATACTCCAATAAACCTTCAATCTGAGCCTTCATACGAACAGCAGCTTCAACTATATAATCCATAAACTCATCAGCATCACTATCAAATTTACCTTTATAACGCCTTTCTAAAAGTTGAGTAAAACTAGCAATTGTCCTAAGAGGTTCTTGTAAATCATGAGAAGATACATAAGCAAATTGTTCTAATTCTCTATTTGAACGTTCTAATTCTTGTATAATTTCTTTTAAACGCTTTTCAGCTTCTTTTAATTCAGTTATATCATGAGAAACTGTAAAAACTGTAGTTACTTCTCTTTTTTCATCAAATTCAGGAGCTAAATAAGTATAAAAAGTTTTCACGCCTTTTACTGTTGGTATTTTTGTTTCAAATTCTTGAATTTCACGAGTATTAAACGTTTTTATTGTTTTTTCTTTAAGTGGTACTGTAAATTCTTCTGGTATTCCTAATTTATCTATATTTTTACCTATAAAGTGCTCCGGAGGTTTATTAGATATTTCTATAATTGCAGGATTAATATAAACCGTTTTAAATTCATTATCTATTCTGTTTATAATATCTGGCGAACTCTCAGCAAGTGTTTTAAATTTGGATTCACTCTCTTTCAATGAATTATAAGCTTCTCCAAGTTCTGCTGTACGTTCTTTAATTTGTTCTTCTAAATGTTCACTTGCCTTTCTTAATTCTTCTTCAGCTTTTTTTTGTTCAGTAATGTTTCGAATAGTCCCATCCCTATATAAAGGTTGACCTTCGTCATCCCTAATTAACGAAATATGATTCGATAACCAACGATATTTGCCTACGCTATCACGGACACGATAATCGACTTTTATATGCTCCTTTATCTCCAAGCTAGCCAAAGCATCTTTTGCAGTAGACAAGTCATCGGGATGAATTATTGAAATTGCCTTCTCTGATGTCATTGACTTAAATTCTTTAGGTGAAAATCCAACAACATCCTTAAATGCAGGGCTCAAATACTCATATTGGTTAGTCTTTAAATTAACTCTATAAAGAGCGTCGATAGAGTTATCAAGTACTGAGCGAAAACGCGCTTCACTTTCTTTTAATTCTTCTTCAGCTTTTTTATGCTCAGTTATATCTTGAATTTGCATTAAAAAGCCAGAATCAATGATAGAAATAGTTAAATCAAGAAAAGCAGTTCCAAATCTTGTGGGAGTATAAATACCCGATTTTTTAATGTTATCAAAATTTACTGGAGATAGAATTTTAATGTATCCTTCTTCAAGTAATTCATCTTTTTTAGGAGCAATGTAAGGGTCATCAAAAATATTAAGCTTTAAAATTTCATTTAATGAAGGATATCCCATTATTTTTAATGTTGATTGATTGACATCGGTTAAATTACCTTCTTTATCTAAAAATGCGATGCCTATGGGCGATTTTTCAAAGCTTTCTCTGAATTTATCTTCCATTATATTATTCTCCATTAGGAAATTAATAAAAAAGATTATATAATTATTTTAATTTTATCAGATTAAATAAATTGCTATTTTATTTTCAATTTTGAATGTATATTTTCTTCGTTATAGTACCCTATAACGAAATAGGATAATTATAATCTAATTTCTAGAAATCGTAATTTTTTAATTAGATATATATAGACCAAATTGCTAATTTAGCCTAATTTTTATAAAAAATCGCCTTTTTTAATTAGCTTAGGGAGAATATGGTGAAATTGCAAAATTATTTTATTAAACTATATAAAATTTAAAATCAAATTAAGATCACATAGAAGGTTTATAATATAACTATTGTTATATAATTTAGATATGAATGTTAAATATTGCTTTTTATGACATTTCATAATAAATAGACTAAAATAATGTGGAGGAATTTAATGTTACATGGAACAGAAGTTTTAAAAACTGGCTTTGCCAAAATGACAAAAGGCGGAGTTATAATGGACGTAGTAAACGCTGAACAAGCAGAAATTGCAGAAAATTCTGGTGCTGTTGCAGTGATGGCTCTTGAAAAAGTTCCTGCAGATATTAGAGCTGCAGGCGGAGTCGCCAGAATGGCAGACCCATCAAAAGTTATTGAAATAATGGATGCAGTATCAATACCAGTTATGGCAAAGGTTAGAATAGGACACTTTGTTGAAGCACAAATCCTTGAATCATTAGGCGTAGATATGATTGATGAAAGTGAAGTTTTAACTCCTGCTGATGAAAAATATCACGTTGATAAAAAGAAATTTACTATTCCGTTTGTATGCGGTGCAAGAAACCTTGGTGAAGCTCTAAGAAGAATTGATGAAGGAGCTGCAATGATAAGGACCAAAGGGGAAGCTGGAACTGGAAACGTGGTTGAAGCTGTAAGACACATGAGAAAAATACAGGGAACCATTAGAGAAATTCAAAATAAGACAGAAGAAGAACTTTGGGGAGTTGCAAGAGAAATAGAAGCGCCATACTATCTTGTAAAGCAAACTGCTGAACTTGGTAAACTTCCAGTAGTAAACTTTGCAGCAGGTGGAGTTGCAACACCAGCAGACGCAGCTTTAATGATGCAGCTTGGAGCAGACGGTGTTTTTGTAGGTTCTGGAATATTTAAATCAGAAAAACCAGAATTAGTAGCAAAAGCAATTACAGAAGCAACAGCTAACTATGAAAACGCTGAAGTACTTGCTAAAGTCTCAAAAGACCTAGGTAAAGCCATGCCTGGACTTGAAATGGGCCAAATTCCAGAAGAAGAAAGATTACAAACCAGAGGATGGTAAATTAAAATAATTTCATTCTCAATTTTTTAAAATAAATTATAAAAAGATATTAAATAATTAATATCTTATTTTTTTATTAAATGCTGCCTTTATATTCACCAGTTTGAGCATCAATAAGTATTTCGCCGGCTTGATTACCGTTAGTAACGATAGGCACAATATAAACTTTATCTCCATCTGTTTTAAGCAACGGATCACCAGGTGTTGCCCCAGTTTTGTTTATATATTTTTTGGCTATGTTTTTAGCTTCCTGTGATGTAATTTTAACATCTGCAGCACTTGAATTACTGTTTCCTGATGAATTTTGCATTGTCTGATTATTATCGTTTGTAGAACTCTGTGTATCTTCAACACATCCAGAAATTCCTACAATTAAAACTATAATCGCTACAAAGCTTATTAGTGACTTGTTTTTCATTTTAGCCTCTCCTATAATATATGCATAATCTTAGTAAAGCATATATAATAAACTTTTTTAATTTCTTTTATATGGGAAAGGCCTCTAAATAACAGTTTAATAACTATGAACGGTTTTTAATGATTTAAATGGGAATTAAAAATAAATTTTTATATAGAAAATTAATTAAATTCATTCAACTGCCTCTTCACCTCTTTCTTCTGTTCTTATCCTTATAACATTCTCAATAGGGGAAATATAAATATTATCATAAATATCTTCGTTTTTAACAGTTTTTAAAGCATCAATAACATATTTAATATCTTCATATTTTATTATGAGGTTTATTTCGTTTCTTATGGGGATATTTGAAGAATAATTCTTGCCTCTGTAACTTTCCTTGTTTCCAGTGTTTTTTTCAACATATCCTACTTCAATAATAGTTAAATTAGAGAACCCGACATTTATAAGGGCTTTTTTAACATTATCAAGCTCAATGGGGTGCATAAATAATTTTATTTTACATATTTTGCCAGCATCATTTGTTTTTGATGGTTTCATTTTAGCGACTAATTTCTTTATATCTGGTTTTTCTTGGATTTTTTCTTTTTTAAGATTCTTTATGTCCTTTACGATATCTTTCATACTCCTTTCAGGGGACTTTTCTTTATTTATATTTTCAGTCAATTTAAGAAGCATTTTAAATCCGTCTTTTATTCCACTACCCGTTATTGCATTTGTTGGAATAACCATCACATTAAAATCTATTTTTAAGAGGGAATCATCCAAATCTTGTTTATTTGCAAATATAATATAAGGAATATTAGTTTTTTCGATTAATTCCATTATTTCTAAATCAGTACTATCTATACCTTTCTCGTTATCAATAAATATGATAATTCCATCTATGGGACAAGACAATAATTCATCAAAATCTATAAAACCATTTAATTTGGCAGAATTAAAAAGATAATTAGCTTCTCCACCAATAATTGCTTTAACATAGCTGAATGTTTTTATATCTGCATTTTCACTGTTTAAATGTTTAAGAGCAGTTGTCTTTCCTGTTCCAGATGCTCCTAAAATTAAAATATTGTTCATTTGTTCACCTTAAAATGTTAATCACTGTCATTTGGTTATTTAGATTTAGCATGTGCAAATTATTTCACTGTTTTTTAATGGCATTTTTCCATCGATCATCCCTAATAGAATACTTAATCCGTTTTCTATTCCCTGACCGATGGTTGCTACAGTAGGAATAACAAGCTTAAACTCATTATTTAGTGGCATGTTTTTTAAATCGTGTTTATTTGCAAATATTACATAAGGAACTCTTTTTAGCTTAATATATTCTATAAATTCTTTTTCAGTTGGGGTTATGCCTTTACTGCTATCTATTATAATTATGGCACCATCAATGTTTTTAGATAATACTTCTTGCATGAATTTGAACCTTTCATGACCTGAAGGACAGAAAAAATGGACTTTTTTACCATTTATCGTTGTTTTTCCATAATCCATAGCCGCTGTTTTTACCATATCATTACAAATGTGTTTTAGAGTTGTTGTTTTTCCGGATCCAGAAGAACCCAAAATAATTATTTTATTATTCATTTCTATTCCCTTCCATATCGGAATAAGGAAACCTACTTCCGATAATAAACTCTTAGTTGTGTATTATTTAAATGTTTCTATAAGTGGGTAATGAATAACAAGTGATACTTGAAAATAAAGTTTAATATATTGAAAAATAAAAAAATAGAGTTTAGTAGATTAATTATGACTTAAAAACTCATTATGTTCATTTTTAGCATTATCTAACGCTTTTTCTATGTCTACTTCTACATTACTTGAAGTTTTGCCATGACCTGGAAGCAATAATTCAATTTTCATGGTGTTCAATCTTGCCAGTGAATTAATATATTCTCCATAACTTCCCGAGCTTGAAATATTGGAAATTGTCCCTTTTGCAAAAACTGTGTCTCCAGAAATTAAAATTTTTTTATGAGGTTCATAAATACATATTGATCCAGAAGTATGTCCGGGAGTATGCAGTATTTTTAAAAACCAGTTTCCAAGGTCAATGATATTTGTATTTTCCATCCATATATGTACATGATATCCTTTAGGGTCATGTCCATGCCCACGACAAAGTAAAACCTCATCATCGGCGCAGATTATTTTATTGGCAGCATAACGATGAGTTAATATGGAAACCTTTTGTTGAAGGTATATATTGGCTCCAAAATGATCTACGTGTTCATGGGTATTAATTATCATGTTTAACTGATTTGTTTTTAACCCAATTTTTTCCAGATCTCTTTTGAGTATACCAAACTTTTGATTTATCCCCGAATCTATTAAAACATTCATTTTATCGCCTAAAATAAGATAGGAAGTACAACTTGGTTTACCTGTTTTAATCATATATAATCCAGGCATTATTTCTTTGTACATTTAATTTCTCCACCATTAAAATTACTGAAATGAATCTCAATTAAAAGTTAAATCAATTTAAAACTTAATGACGATTTAATTTTAGAATAAGAAAATAAATTAAAACTATTAAAATAAAAAACAAAAAAAAGGATATGGGCTGATTGAATCAGCCTAGTAGTTTAGACAGCTCCTTCTCCTCTTTCACCAGTTCTAATTCGAACAACTTCCTCAACAGGAGAGATGAATATTTTACCATCTCCAATATCTCCAGTTTGAGCAGTTTTCACAATAGTTTGAATAACTTCTTCGCTGTCTTCATCTTTTACAATTATTTCTAATCTTGTTTTTGGAAGCATATCTATTCTGTAGTCACTGCCTCTGTAGCTTTCTGTGATTCCAAGTTGTCTTCCTCTTCCTTTTACTTCAGTAACTGTTACTCCGTGGCATCCAATTTCTTCGAGAGCTATTTTCACCTGTTCTAATTTCTCTGGTCTTATTATGGCTATTATTTCTTTCATTTTTTCACATCCTTAAATTAAATCCTGTAACCAGATTCCTCGTGAAGATTTGTATCCAGTCCTTCTATTTCCTCTTTCGGTTCAACTCTTAATCCAATGGTGTATTTTATAGCTAAACCTATTATTAAGGTCATTATTAATGAGTAACCTCCAACTACTGCTACAGCTATTAATTGAGTTACTAGCTGGCCAGGGTTTCCATAGAAGAGACCAGTACCAAGTGAGTTGATAAATGGTGCTGCAAAGAGACCTGTTGCTATTGCTCCCCATAGTCCTGATAAACCGTGTATACCGAATACATCCAATGCATCGTCGTAACCTAAGCGTGGTTTTAACCATGCTATACCGAAGTATGATACAACTGAAGTTACAAGACCAATTATTATTGCTGCTTGAACAGTTACGAAACCTGCTGCTGGAGTAATTGCTACTAAACCTGCAATTGCACCAGATAAAGCACCAAGTAATGTTGGTTTACCACCTTTTACATAATCTATAATTACCCATGAGATCAGACCTGCTGCTGCTGCGGTGTTAGTTACAAGGAATGCTGATCCTGCAAGACTGCCAGCACTTAAAGCTGAACCTGCATTGAATCCAAACCAACCAAACCAAAGGAGCGCTGCACCAATTACGGAATATCCGAGCTGGTGTGGTAGTAAACTTGTGTCTTTTCTTCTTCCTAAGAGTAATGCTAGGACTAATGCGGCTATACCTGAGTTTAAGTGTACAACTGTACCTCCTGCAAAGTCGAGAGCACCTAGTGTGAATAGGAAACCTCCACCCCATACCCAGTGGGCTATTGGGACATATACTAATGATACCCAAGCAATTATAAATATTAACCATGATGAAAATTTCATTCTCTCAACAACTGCTCCAGATATAAGTGCAATTGTAATTGCTGCAAATGTCATCTGGAATGCAATATATACTGTTGATGGTATTGTTGGTGCAAGGGTTGCCAGTGAATTTACATCTATTCCACTGAACAATAAATTCGCAGGATTTCCAATTATCCCCATCATTGTTTCCCCAAATGCAAACTGGTAACCGTAAAGTACCCAGATAATACTTGTAACGGCAAAGGCAATCAAGGATAAGAACATAGTATTTAAAACGTTTACTTTTTTAGTAAGGCCCCCGTAGAATAATGCCACACCCGGAATGGTCATGAGCATTACAAGGG
>JAEYSH010000235.1 GCA_023434825.1 Methanobacteriota archaeon
GATTAAGGAAATACCAGAATATTCAAGAACTGTTTTTTCTGTTGAAGTTGAACATGAAGATAAAAATGAAGTTCTGAAAAATTTAAGAGATAATTTAAGCGATAGCGGTAAAATTGATGCCACTGAAGGGGTTAAGATTCAGGAAGAAGATTCATTTGTTTTAGTTAGACCTTCGAGGTTTGAACCGCTTATGCGGGTCTATGTTGAGGCCAGATCTTCTGGAAAGCTTCAAAAATTGAGTCATGATGTTAAAAAAATGATTTAGCACTTAAAAATAAATTTAATTAATAAAACGGAAAATTAAGGAGGATAAAAACCATCTTTTTCTTTTTTATATTTAAGCCATGCTAACAACATATGGTCATCGATCATATATTTTTTATTCAAATGGGATAATATGCCTCTATTTCTTAATATATTGGCGTATTTTGCCAGTGTTTTGTTTGAAAAGTCTACTTTAGTTAGTAAATTACTCCAGGTTAATGGTCCATTTTCAATAACTGCTTTAATAATATCTTTTTCTTTATCGTGAAGCGTAGCCCATATGGATGTCCACATAATGGCAATTTGCTCAATTTTTTCATAAAATGTCATGATGACCATTTTATCATCATATTCTATATCTCCAGACATGGTATTACAAAAACTGTTGATATATGCTGGATATCCTCTTGTACATTTATAAAATCGATCTAATCCACTTTCAGTAAATTTTAACTCTGAAACCCTTTCTTTTAAATAGCCATTAGTTTCTTCAAATTTAAAAGGATTAATGTTATATTGGGTCATTCGACCGCCAAAAGCTCCATTCATACCGTTTATTTTGTCTACAATATCACTGGATGATGATGTTGATCCAGTAAAAATATAACTTACATTATCCTGTTCTTGAGTATAACTTCTAAACATCCAAAAAAATGCATCAGGAGATTCTAATTCACTTATAAGCTGAAATTCATCTATTACTATTACAAAACCATTTATTTCATTATTTGAAAGCTCAACCACTTTTTGGGGAAATTCCATCACGAATTTAGCAAGTTTCTCATAATTGTCATTAATATCTGGAATTGCTATTCCCATTGCAGCTCCAGCTTCTTTAAAATCAAATTTTTTCTGCCCAATTTTTCTTATTAGATCTCGAACAACATTATATACCTTTTCTAAATTATCCATATCTTCTCTTAATGGTTTGTTCATAGCTTCTAAAAGACTTTTCAGTATTAATTCTTCTGTTATTTTACCTTTTTGAATACCAAATATTTTTGATATGTCTATATAAGCAGTTAAAATGTTATCTGGCAATTCATTTAATAATTTCTTCAATAAAAATGATTTACCAACGCCTCTATGTCCTGTAACCAGTATTTGATTAGCTACATCATAATTAAGAGTATTTAAGAAAGATTTTAGCGTTATTAATTCTTTTTCACGGTTATAAAAATATTTATCTAAATCTGTAGGAATTCCTAATGGTAAAATAGGCATATATTTCACTTCGTTTTGTAGTTTACTTAATTACACTAATGAATTTAGGTACACTATAATTTATAGTTTACTTATTTACACAAGTGTATTATATTTTACTTAATTTTATAGTATAACTAATTACACCTGTGAATTTAAGTACACTAAAATAATAAGTTTACTTAGTTACACATGTGTACTGAGATAAGTTATAGGATAATAACGCTTTAAAAGATAAGGATATCTTGATTTTATAATTTTTATTTTCAATTTTTATCATATAGAATAATTTAAATTGTATTAATACATATATTAAAACATCAAAAGCAGTATTTAAAGCACTGCTTAAACTTCAAATCAAGATTTAAAATGTCATTATATACACTAAGGAGGAAATTCCCTGGTTTATAAAAACATTAGCAAAAATGAAGAAAAAACTAATATGAATTCCTTTTCCAACCCTGAAGCAGAACAAAAAAGCCAAAAGTGGTTAATTGTGGGCTTTGATCCGGGATTAACAGTTGGAATTGCTATTCTGGATCTCTCTGGAAATGTTATCTCCACAAGAAGCTTTAAGGAAATAAGCAGATCTGAGATAATAAAACATATTATTAGCTATGGAAAAACTGTTCTGGTTGCAACTGATGTATATCCTCCACCAAAAATGGTTAAAAAACTTGCAACAACTCTTAATTCTAAAATTTATTCTCCAAGTAAAACTTTTACTGTAAGTTCTAAAACTGAACTTGTAGATAGTTATTTAAATGAAATTTCTTCTTCTAATTTTCCAGATAATGCTCATGAAAGGGATGCATTAGCTGCAGCCATTAAAACATACAAGCATTATCAAAAGAAACTGAATCAGATCGAAAATAGAACTGAAAAGATAGGATTATCCCCTGAAGATATTGATGAGGTTAAAAGAATAGTAATAACTGGTTGTCCTGTTACTAAAGCTATTGATCATGTTTTAAAGATTCCGGAGGACAGGGACCTTGAAACTCAGATCGTGGAAATTGAAAATGATATTGATTCTCTGGACGAAGAGAAACTGAAAAAGATTGAAGAGGCCGCCCGTAAACTTAAACTTAAAATAAAATCCCAGCAAAATCAGATTAAGCATTTAGAACGTAAAAATAAACGTTTAAAAAAAGATGTTAAAAAATATAAGAATAAAAATTCTGCACTAGAAAAAAAGATTGATAAGCTTCACTATGATTATTCAAAGGATATTCTAAGCAAAAAAGAAATAACATCAAAAGTTTCTATCATTAAAGCCCTTCAAGAAAAGTATAATAAGGAAAGGAAACGCAGAGAAGAGCTTGAAGAAAATCTAAAATCAATTAAAGGAATAAAAATACATGAATTATCCAAAAAGGCAGTTCCTGTAAAGATAATAGAATCTTTTACTAAAGAAGGAATTAAGGCTGCTTGTGACTACTGGAAGATTAAAAAAGGAGATATTGTCCTTTTATCCAGTTCTGAAGGAGGGGGTTCTCAGACAGCTGCATTACTCATTAAAACAGGAGTGAGCGCCGTAATTGTCGCTGATAAAATGTCTCACCCCGCAGAAGAAGAATTTGCAAAGAATAACGTTCCAGTGCTTGATGCTGGTAAAATTGACTTAAAGATGATTGATGAATTTGCAGTAATTGACAGGGATATTTTAAATCAGGAAATTGAAAACTGGAAAATTGAAACTAAAGAAAGGCTGAAAAAAGAGGAAGAAGATAAGCTTTTTGGAGTAATAGAAGAATATCGTGCTCAAAGAAGAAGAT
>JAEYSH010000018.1 GCA_023434825.1 Methanobacteriota archaeon
GATTAAAGAAAGGATTAGAAGTAAGTATAGTTACAGTGAATGGAAAAAAATTTATTCGCACTGATGATGACAATAACGCTTCTGATAATTTAGCTGATGTTCCTGAATTCTAATATATAATTAATGCATACCGATTATTATTTTATATTTATTTTGAAATTCAATTAATTTAATTAAATATTACCATTATTTTTTATTAGAATTAACTCATTTTGCTAAAAGGTCTGTATTTAGCCATATGTCGTTATAATTTAGTTTTAGCTAAATATACAACATATAAAGAGATAAAATGGCATTTATCTGGAATATTGGGCAATAAATAAGTCAGCATGAAATAGAGGATTATAATAAAAAAATTTAAAAAAAGAAATTAAAATCGAATGTTTCAAATCAATACCAAAAATGGCACAATTACATGCAGTACGATATCTGCAGAGAAGTGAGATATCATGGCTGATTCAAGCCCTTTCCTCCAGTAAAGCCATCCAAATATAATTCCACCAGCAGCGTTTAAAACAATGGTACGTATAATTACCAGAGGTGTGAGTGATGTTATTGTCATTACTGCAGGTAAATGGCCGACGCCGAAGATAACAGCAGCTAAAATAATAGCCAGCCATATTCCTATTTTTGTTGGTTTTCCTTCACGTGTTTTCTTAATTTTAGAGAATATCCATACTAGAAGAGTCATTAAGAATAATCTTAACATGATTTCTTCATTTATTCCGCCGTAGAAAGATGCAAGAAATCCCTGCCATGCAGGAGGGTTAATTGAAGCTTGAGCTACATTAATTGTTGCACCTGCAAAGGAAAACAAATAGTCAAGCCCGACTATCAGAAACCCTGCAAGTATTCCAAGCCCAATGGATATCGAGAGTATTGATTTCAAATAACTTTTAACTTCTCTACCTTCAAGCCACCCTTCCAGAACTGGAAGTCCAAAACCTACCTTTTTGGCTAATAAAAGGCCAATAAAAATAGCAACACCAAATAAAATGGTATTCTGTATGATTTGAACAGCTAAAACCAAATATAATGGTACAGGTAAATTTTGGAATAGGCTCGCTTCCAATGTTAAAGTGTAAGGAAATACAGCTATTATCCCGAATATACTTGCAATCAGTAAAATAATAAATAATTTCCAGTTGATTTTCATATTTTCACCACTTATACACTCTTTGAGGGTATTTTATTTTATCCATTGTACAATGGAATCTATTACCTCTTTTTCTACATGACCTTCGACCATGTACTCATGTGGAGTTGATTTGCCCTCACCTGCTATGAACAAGTGGTTTAATTTGGGGAAAAGTTTGAAAGTAGCATTTTCTCTGCTATTAAGGGCATCTTTCCACCCTTTAAAATCTTTAGATTCCAGAACCTGGTAATCACGCCCGCCTTGAAGAACTAAAATAGCTGTATTTA
The DNA here is from genome assembly GCA_023434825.1 of Methanobacteriota archaeon. Lineage (GTDB taxonomy): Archaea > Methanobacteriota > Methanobacteria > Methanobacteriales > Methanobacteriaceae > Methanobacterium_D. The sequence goes on from JAEYSH010000018.1 coordinate 1,426, forward strand.
AAGTTTTAACAGTACTTACTGGATCGTATTTGTGTAAATCTTTCCAGTAAGCAACGGGCATTCCTAAAGGCAAGTCCTGCTTTGAAATGTTTTCGACAAATTTTGGGTCCTTTAATCGTTCTACTTTGTCTTTTAAATCATCAAGTTCCGCCTTTTGTTGTTCTGTTATCTTGCCCTCTAGATTATACAGATATGTAAACTGATCTAAGATTGCTTCTTCTATTGTACGAGTCATACCCGCCATGATTATTATTCCGGGTAATTCATTATCCTGTTGTGCAATACGTGGTGCTAGTGTGGCTCCCAGGCTGTGCCCCAGTAAGAATACATTTTTAGGGTCTATACCTTCTGTTTTGCGCATTAGGTTAATAGCAAGTAGTGCATCGTCTATGACTTCTTCTTTAACTGTCATATTTTCTATTTGATCCTCTGTTAATTCTTTAGCGTGTTTATAAGTTCTTTTATCATAACGGAGCACTGCAATACCACATGATGTTAAACCCCATGCTAGATCCTTAAATGTTTTGTTTGGGCCAATTGTTTCATCCCTATCATTTGGACCTGAACCATGAACAAGTATCAGGCCTGGAAAAGGCCCAGAACCATCAGGTATTGTCAAAGTTCCAGGAATTGCCCATTCATCATCACCAATAGTCACATCAACCTCATGAAAGGCAGATTCGTTAACATAGTCTGGTGCATGATACTCTATATTTGTTGGAATAAAATTCAAACCACTTATTTGCCCTTGTTCGTTAAAAACAACCTGTATATCAATTATAACTCTTTGGAAATCACATCTAATAATAACAATCTTGTAACCTTCCATTTCAGTTGTAGTTGTCGGATTTAGCTGCAGTAGAGCTCCTGCTTCTGCTATTGTATTTATAAATGTTTCCTGTAATTTGGCCTCATCTAAGGCGATTTTCATCTGATCATCGAATCTGCTGGTGGCAGATTTGAAGTCGCCCTTTAGTAGTAGACCAACAAAATTTTGTGCTTCTGTTTTTAAATCTTCAAATTGTGAATTCATTATTTTAACCTCTAATACTATGCATATCAAACTATTTGTAATCCATAATATTTGGTAACTATAATATATACTTATCGGAATATAGAGCTATCGGAATATTTATATTAATAAAATAATAGAAACTTGACTATGAATGATGATGATATAAGGATAGTTACGGCTCTTTTTGGTGTAATAAACAGTAAACTTGGGAAGGCAAGTCAAGAAACCCTATTAAAAATTTATAAGAATTTAACTATAGCTGAGGCAAATGCAATTCATGCAATAGGGCCTAATGAGCCTAAAACTATGAAACAAATTGCTGAAACATTGGGTGTTGCAGTGAGTACTCCAACAAGAACCATAGATAGACTGTTAGAAAAGGGGTTCGTAAATAGGAAGGTAGGAGAAAAAGACCGTAGAAAACTTTTAATTGAATTAACTCCTAAAGGTAACAAATTACTGGAGGATATTGATAAAGAAAATTTAGAAATAATTAGAAGAATGTTAAATGGTCTTTCAGATGAAGAAATAGAAACATTTATAAAAATTCTGTCGAAAATAAGCGAAAATATCGAATAAATATACATTAAAACTCTTTTTTTATTTAATTATTTAGGAATACATATAATATTATTTAAATATTAGTAAAATTATCATTAAACATTGGATTGTGGGTTAGCATAGCAATTTAATTCAATTTCAGTTAAATTTTTTAATGCAGGTGCTTTAATTGGATTATAAAGAATTAAAAAAAGATATTTTAATAGTAGGAATTTTAGTATCATTTCTTACACCATTTGTTAGATCATCAATTAACCTAGCATTACCTGCGTTAGCTTATGAATTTAATTTATCTGCTGTATTTTAAACATGGGTATCAACAGTTTATCTGCTGGTTAATGCTATACTTTATATTCCATTTGGTAGGATTGGAGATATATACGGGCGAAAACGTATTTTTCAATATGGATTAATTATTTTTACAATAAGCTCATTTATGTCGGCTTTCTCTATTTCTGGGGAAATGTTCCTTCTTTTCAGGATTTTTCAAGCTGTAGGGAATGCAATGATATTTGCCAATTTAAATGCCATGATATCATCAGCATTTCCTGCAAATGAGAGAGGTAGGGCCTTTGGACTAACCTCAATGGGTGTTTTCGTAGGATTAATAGTTGGACCAATACTTGGTGGGGCTATTACTGAAATTGTAGGATGGAGAACATTATTCTATTTAGATACAGTAATAGGGATAATTGCAGCTTTTGCTATCACAAGGTTTAAGCACGATTGGATAGATGCAGAAGGAGAGAAATTAGATATTTTAGGATCATTTATCTTAGGCATATCTCTTATAGCCATAATTTATGCGTTTTCAAATTTCACCAGTAATTACAGTTTGTTTCTATTAATTGGGGGGATAATTGGACTTTCAGTATTCTATTTAGTGGAAAAAAGAGTTACTTCTCCATTGATTAATTTTGATTTATTTAAAAGCAAAAGTTTTACCTTTGGAAATATCACTGCATTTATAAATTATAGTGCATTTGTATCGGTAGCATTTATTCTAAATCTCTATTTACAATATTTAAAAGGTTACGACCCTCTTACAGCAGGTCTAATAGTGTCTATTCAGTCAATTATGATGGTTATTCTTTCTCCTATAGCAGGAAGATTATCTGATAAATTTGATCCAGAAAATGTATCAACTGCAGGTATGGCGTTAACAGCTTTTGGCGTAGCCCTTATGACGTTAATTAATTTTGATAATGCCTTATATTTAGGATTATTATCTCTTATTATATTTGGAGCAGGTATAGGTTTATTCTATGCTTCAAATACTAAGGCAATTATTGGTTCGGTGGATAAAAAGTATTTTGGAGTTGCAGGTGCTACATTAAGTAATATCAGATCAATGGGGCAGATATTTGGAATGGGAATAGTAATGCTAATTATTTCTACTTTTTTAGGAGATGCGCAAATTATGCCTTCCGATTATCCGCAGCTAATTGTAAGTCTTAACATGGCACTTGTTGCTATCGCTGTTTTAAGTGCAATTGGAATTTTCACATCAATGTTTAAAGATTTAAAGAATTTTTATAATCTATTTTCGCTAAATTCCCCAAATACCTTTCTTCGGAGAAAAAAGCCCCCAAAAACATAGTTTTCGATTCGCCAAACATTTTATGTTTAGGGGATGTAGAATTATCAAAAAAAAATAATTTAAAATTTGTTTCGCTAAAATCGATTATATTTAGCCACATGGTCGCTTATATTTTATTCCATAATATTTATATATAAGAAAAATCTTTAATACAAGTAAAGTAAGAATAATCTTACAAATTGGAAGTGATCTTATGGATGGTTTTGATAGCTTTTGGTTTAAAACAAAAAATCTTGAAGAAAGCAAAGAATTCTATGAAAAAACGTTAGGTTTATCCTTAAAACCTAATTTCGATGAAAAAGGAATAGTTGCGTTTAATGTTGGAAATGAAGAAACTCTTTTAATGCTGGCAGATTTAAAAACTTTTCCAAAGGCAAAAACAGCAATGTGGTTTATAGTCGATGATGTAGAAGAGGAATATAAAAGGTTGAAAGAAAAAGGTGTTAATTTTCTATATGAACCCTTTGAGGTTGATAAGGGAATGGCAGCTGAATTTGAAGATCCATCTGGAAATAAAATAGGTATAGCAGATTATAAGAAAAAGTCCAGATAAATCCTATTTAAGAAACATAGGAGAACTGAAAATGAAAGGTGTATGCTCTAAAATGCGGATAGTATATGGGGTTGTTACAGTAAGTGACAAAGGCCAGATTGCGATTCCTGTTGATTTAAGAAGTGATTTGGACTTAGAAAAGGGCGATAAGCTCATGGTTTTAAAAAGAAAAGATGAAGCCGGATTTACTCTACTAAAACTTGATAAAATGGATGATTTAATGAACAAACTTCAAGAAGATGAAGATTTTTTCAAAAGAAAGAAAGAAGATGATGATAATGCCGAAATGTAAAGACTGCAAACACTTCAAGCCTATTGATGATGAGATGGGCGATTGTATTGGTTATGAAATTTCTGGAGAGAAAGACGCATCAAAATGCGTTGCAAATGCATTTGAACCAAGAGAAAAAACAATTGATAAGAAAGAAAAATAGCACATTCAATTTATTTTTTATATTTCCATTTAACTCATATTGCAGTAATACATTCATTTACCACAAAAATGATAGATATGATTTTTTAACGAGAATTTACTATAAATGTGCTCATTTATTTCGCCATATCGGACTATAACGAATTAATTATAGATATATTGAAAATTTACTATTCTGGTTGGTTTTTTAATATTGAATAATCGCGTTTAAAATGGTTGAAATTTGCATTTAAATCTTGTATTTTAATAATATGGGCCATTTTCTCAATTAAATCAGGTGGAAACTCATGAATATCATTTAAATGTATTTTCTTTTCATTTGGTATTTTTCTATAAAAATTTTCAAATTTTTCTTTGAATAAATCTGTATCATAATCTTCTTTTTGTTTCATTTCTTCTAATAACTCATTAATATCTTTTAAGTTACCATTTAGCCCGTTTAGTTTATAATTATGGTAAATTTCCTTAACTAATATAAAATTAAATTCTTTTAGCTTATTATATTCTTCTTTAATTTTATTTTCATAGTTTTCATCATAATTATCAGATAATAACATAGAATACTTCATAAGATTAATTCCGCGATGGTGTGTTGCAGCTTTAATACCATTATAAATTATTCTAATGTGTTCTTGGATAATTGGGATTTCTGTTTTATTATTAGTTTTTACTTCTTCAGAAATTAGGGCAGATGAGATAGAAGATTCTAAAACACTCATGGGTATCAAAATAATATTGAAATAGTGACTATTTTTACCTAAAATATCTTCTAGATTCTGAAATTCAAAATACCAAGAACTTAGAGCTTCTTCAGCTTTAATAATGAATTTTTCTATTTTTATTTTTAGATCAGCTACATCTAATTTACCAACATCTTTCGAATAAACAAATGTCGCGGTTATTTCGGCAAGATCCTTCCATAACTCATGTGTTATATTTATGCAATCTAATTGTCTTTCTTTTTTTTCTTCAATGCGTTTTTCATTAATTTTAAAAATTTGATCTATTAATAATAGGACTATTGGCAAGATTAGACTAATAGTTAAAATTTGAAATGCACGAGATGAAAAATATCCTAACAGTTGAGCAGCTAAACTTAATTGTGGATTAATTAGTATATATGAGATTAATAATACTGCATTTAAAACAACTAGAGTAATAGATAGGATTAATAGTATATTTTTCAGTGAAAAGAAATTTTTTAATTTATATGAGATGTATTGCCAATCATTCAACTTTGTACTCCCTTACCAAGTATTAAGGATAATCTTTTAATATAACTTTTTCTTATTTTTATTAAATATACAAATTCAACTTCAACATAAAAAATAAACAATTTGAGATACATAAATAACACAATTAAGAGATGTTATTAATGGCTAAAAATAAATCATACACAACAGATTATGTAACCTCTAAAGACGGCACTACTATTGGTTACAGGCAAATGGGAAACGGTACGGGCATTATTCTTTTACACGGAGGTGTAAATGCATCACAAAACCTAATGAAGCTCGGCACATTACTTTCAGATGAATTTACAGTTTATATCCCAGACCGCAGGGGTCGTGGCCTAAGCGGACCGTATGGTGATAATTACACTATTCAAAAAGAAGATGAAGACCTCGACGCACTCATTAAAAAAACTGGTGCTCATTATGTCTTTGGAACTGCAGATGGTGCCCTTTTTGCACTGCATGCAGCAATTTCTAACAAAAATATCCTTAAAGTTGCTGCATATGAACCACTTGTTTTTGCTGGTCAAGATGGGCTGGATGAGTTTAAAGCAGGTATAGAACATTTTAATAAGAACATAGCCACTGGAAATACTGCTAAAGCAGTAGTAGGTTTAACAAAGGATTCAGCTAAGTTTTTAAAGATTATACCCGATTTTATAGCAGTACCTATTGTTAAATTTATATTGTGGAGAAATGCCAGAAATGTTAAAGGTGATGACGTAGCATACCAAGATCTTGTCCCCACACTGCAGCAAGAATTAGCTGTTGTCAGGAAGACTGAAGGAACGCTTGAAAACTACAAAAATATATCTGCAGAAGTTTCATTGCTCATTGGTAGTAAAACTCTACCAGTAATAAAAGATAGTCTAATTGAATTGAATAAAACAATACCTAAATCTAATCTTGTTGAGCTTAAGGGCCTTAACCATGATTCTGCACAGGATTACGGTAAACCAGAACCAATCGCACATGAACTAAAGCGTTTTTTTATTTAATTTTCCTAATTGTTTTTAAATTTTATGGGGAATTCATTTATTCAGGTATTTAAGAAATATAACTAAATAAATCACGAATATCAAAACATTTACAATTAGCCTTTCCCAGAATAAATGTCTTAAAAACAAGAAATCTACGCTAAATATGACAATAATAAAAATCACTAAAGATGCTATAATCCTAGGTGTAGGTTTAACTCTTTTCATATTTTTTATATTTTTATTGGATTATATTTAAGTTATTGGTCAATTTCAAGCAAATTTTTAATGTGCACATAATTCTAAATAAAATCAGTTACTCTTCTTACTGGAAAGTCATTTAATCTATTTATCTCCCGATTAAATTGGAAATAGGGTATATAATCATGATTTTAATGATAAAAAATTACATGGGATGATTTTTCTTAAATTTCAATATACAGTATCATTTATTAATCAGAATGTCAAAATATTATTGAAAATCTAATAAATTATTAAATTAAAAAAACTGGATAAATTCAATGTCAGGTAAACGGCTTAAAAGGGTTTTAAAAACTCCAAAAGAAAAGGATCATACTGTAAGGGATGAAGTAATTAAATTATATGTTTATTTCGAAAAATTATACCAGAGAACCAGTAATTCTTCATACAACGATATTGAAAAAGTAGATGGTTTAATCTATACTTTATTAGAATCTACAAAAATAAAAGTTTTCAAGGTTATAAGGCCTTTGGCAAGGTTTATTTATCGCAATGTAAGCTCAGCGAAGAATTTTAAGCGCAACAGGGAAAATAAAAAGAGCGATAAAACAGTTTTAAAGAAAAGATGGTAATATATTCAAGTATTTTTTTTTATTTTTTATCCAAAATTAAAAATAACATCATATTTATATATTCGATAAATCTAGTAGAGCCTACAAAATTTACAATTTTGTGGTTCCAAATATGGAATATTTGGAGGTATATTATGGAAAAAATCGATTATTATGGCCCTATATTTAAAAGAAAGTCAGTTAAAAGATACGATCCAACTCCACTTGACGATGATATATTAGAAGAGATATCTAACCAGTTAAGTAATTTAAAACCCCTTTATGATGATATTAAAACCGAAGTGAAAATTTTGCCATTGGAGGACGTTCAGGTTAAGAAAAAAAAGAAGGAAGCTCCTCATTATCTGGTAATGTTTTCAGAAAGTAAAGAAGGCTACTTTGCTAATTTAGGTTTTATGATGCAGCAGATGGATCTTTTCATGTCAAAAAATAATATTGGAAGCTGCTGGCAGGGCTCTCCAAAACCAAATGAAAATGTTTTGAAAAATTCAGATATGGAATTTGTTATCGTTATGGCATTTGGAAATCCAAGAGATTCAGAACCAGTACATCGAGATATTTCTGAATTTGAAAGAAAACCTTTAAATGAAATTAGCACAGTCCAAGGGTCAGATGAATTACTGGAAGCAGCTCGCCTTGCACCATCTTCTGGTAATGTCCAGCCATGGTTTTTTACTGGAGATAAAAATTTAATTAATGTATATACTTCTAAATTATATCCAAAAAAGGATTATCCACCCCATATAATTAACAAATATAATGCAATAAGCACTGGAATTGCTCTTTACCACTTGAAAGTTGCAGCAGAGCATTTTGGCAAAAGTGTAGAATTTTTATCTGATAAAAATGCTGAAAGTAATGCTCCAGAGGAATTTGAATATACTATGAGTTTAAAAATTAGCTAGGATAATTTTCTCAATTTAAAACTCCAAAATTTGATGAATTTATTATGACTAGAATTGAACACATTACATAAATTATTTTTTTTAACTCATCTCATTCAATATTTAATTAACGTTATCTTTATTTATTTAATACTTAAGCCGTGATATCAATATTTTTATTGCTCCTGCTTTTAATTTGGTTAATCAAATTTAATCAATCATTTTTCTTTATAGTTCAAGGTACATAATAGCTATATTATTGAAATATTATTGTAATTTTCTAAACTATAAATGCACAAATAGATGATAAAGGAATGGTGAACAAATTTGATCAAAAATAAAACACTGGCGATTATATTAGCAGTTTTAACATTTGTTGTTGGAAGCATTGTTATAACATTAGCAGCATTCTACGTTGCAAAAATACCTATTTCAGCTATTTGGGAAGGTAATAATCAGTATATTCTGTTTACTGCAATTTTAGTAAGTGCAATACTTGCTTCAATGGTTTACGGCAGGGGCACTAAACAAAAAGCAGATGAATCCGCAGAATTTTTAAATGAAAGATTAGGTATTCAAATTAGAGGAAAGGATATAGGAAAGTTACTTAAATTACTGGAGAATTTTCCACCATTTGTAGTTAATATGTATATTTCTAAAAATATAAACGCTGTAGAAGAGTTTGAAATTCCAATAAAAGAATATATGGCAAAATTAACTGATAAAGACCTTTCAAAAGCAAGAGAAATCATTGAAATGCCCATTTCAGAAATTCAAGATATTTTAAATGAGCTATATGTGATAACTAATATGGAGCAGTTTAAAATACTCTCACAACCAAAAGCAGTTCCCTTAATTGAATTAAATTTAAATGAACTTAAAAAAATCCTATTTAATGATTAATCTTTAAATTAGGTATGATATAGAAATTTTAATTTTGATTAATTGATTTTTTTTATTAAAGAAATGTGAGTTGCATTTTTAAATAAATTATGAAAATTAAATAATAAATTACTTTTATTCTAAAACCTAAGATATAATGGGGGTACATATTTTATGGGTTCAAGGGATAAAACAGATTTTAGTAATTCTG
>JAEYSH010000027.1 GCA_023434825.1 Methanobacteriota archaeon
GTACTATTATAAACATATATTATATTAAGTAATAAGTTTATTGAATTAATTTATCATTATCAAGAATTAATTTATTGAATATTAACATATCACTTTTAATAAATTCTTTAAAAAGTATATAATAAGATTCTGAAAATTCAAAAATATTCCAAAACTTAAGATGACTTTATCATCACTCACAAATGCCCAAAAAGAGGCGATTGACCATTTTGAAGGACCTTTACTTATAGTAGCAGGACCAGGTGCAGGTAAAACCCGGATACTTGTAGAGAGAGTATTCTCACTCGTAAACAATAAAAATGTAGATCCTGAAAACATTCTTCTGACTACATTTACAGTCAAAGCAGCTGATGAATTAAGGGCAAGAATTAGCGCAGAAGTTGGTTCTAAAGCAGAATCAATCCAAATTTCGACAGTCCACTCTTTTTGCAGGAAAATATTGGAAAAATACTCTGAATATCACAATATTGGTGCTAATTTTGATATACTCGATAATCGTCGCCAATTAATGTTTCTCCGAAGCAATTATGAAGAAATTGGAATAAATGAAAACCGTATCCCCCAATATATTGATTTTTACAATAAATGTGGAGAAAATAGGATAGATCCCGAAGTGCTTCTATCTGAAATTAAAAAAACACATCCCCAAAATGAAAGATTCCAAAATTTATGTGAGTCATATAATGGTTATTTACAATTACTTGAGGAAAATAACAAGATTGACTATTCTGGACTTCAGAAATACACATTAGAACTTTTAGAAAATCATCCCCAGGTTCTCAATGAAATAAGGGAACAATACCAATTTATTTTAGTAGATGAATATCAAGACACAAACCCTGTTCAAGACAAGATTTTTGAATTAATTGCCAATCCTAAGTGTAATATATGCGTTGTCGGGGACGATGACCAAAGTATCTACTCATTTAGAGGGGCTAATATTGATAATTTCCTTAGATTCCCTAAAAAATATAAAGATACCAAAATAATTACGCTCAAAGAGAATTTTAGATCTACTGCTAATATTATCGGAGTTTCTGAAGACTTTATACAAGATTACCGGCATTTTGATAAGAAAATATCACCTGAAAGAGATGATGGAAACGAACCTATCATGCTTAAGAGTGAAAATGAACAGGATGAAGCAGGGAAGATTGTAAAACTTATTAAATTAATGAAGGAAAAAGGAATAATCTCCAATTATGGATATGTAACATTACTTTTTAGAAGTGTTAAAAGTCATGCTGGAGATATAATTAGTGAATTAAAAAGTAATCAAATTCCTTTTGAAGTTAGAGGAGATGGATCATTCCTTAAAAGAGAAGAAATTAATACAATGCTTTATTTGTTATCCTATGTAGATCCTCCTAAAAATGATAAAAAATTCAGGAGAAGGTGGAGAGACTGGTGGAATATATCTATATTAACAAATGAATTTTTAGATTTGCATCCTAAAACCAAAGATATAATCCCAAATATAGATAAAGAAGACTTATGTAAGCTCACCAAAACCTCTGAATTTAAAGATATCGGCATTAATAACGAAAAAGACATTTCTAAGATATTAAGCTTAAATAAACTTAGGAAAGAGAGTTTAAAAAACAATAAGTCATTATTAGAAATGTTTTATGATATAATTAAGATATCAGGGTATTTAAAATGGTTAATTAATGAAGGAAGCAATAAAAGTGATGAAAAATTATTTAATTTAGCTAAATTAAGTTCTATCATCAAAGAATATGAAGATTTAACCAGTAAACCTAGTGTAGATGATTTCCTTAAATTTTTACATGATTTACCTCGCAATATGCATTATAATGCAGAGGTTTTTGAAGATCCATGTTCAGTTAAATTGATGACTGTACATCAAGCTAAAGGTCAAGAATTCCCTGTAGTAATCATTTGTTCTGTAGCAAAAAATAAATTTCCAATTAAAGGGCGAAAAGAACTTGAGTTAGTGCCCATTCCCCAAAATCTTTTGATGTATGGTGATGAAAAATTCACAGATGAAGAAAGGAGGATATTTTACGTTGCCTTATCCCGCGCTCAGGATAACCTAATTATATCCACTATTAAAACTAAGAAAGCAGGTAAAATCTATGATTCCTTATTTACTGAAGATATGGATATTGAAAAATTTTCAGATGTTAATGCTCTTGTTGAAAGATGTGAAGAAAGAGATCCTATTAAAAATCCAACCAGAATTAGTTATTCATCTATAAATGCTTATAAAAACTGCCCATTGATGTATAAATTAACCTATTTTTATTTATTTCAGTTTATATCAACCTATAAACAAAATTACGGTACAATACTCCATAATTGCCTAAATAGAATTCACATGTCCATGAAAAATAAAGAGATAATCACAGAAGACATGGTTGATAAAATTGTAGAAGAATATTGGATCCAACTTCATAAAAATGATGCTGATGATATCAAAAGAAAGAAAGAACTGAATATGAAGCTTTTTAAGTATTATGAAAGTGTTAAAGATCAAATTAAGGAAGTTCTTTCCACAGAAGAGCCTTTTTCATTGTTTGCAAATGGTATGTTAATTAGTGGTAGAACAGATCTTATTTATAAAAACTTTAATGATGAAACTGAACTTTTAGACTTTAAAGCGCGTGGAACTGCTGGTATTACTGAAACATTTGTTGAAATGCAACTTAAGGTCTATGAATACGGCCTAAATAGTAAATATAATTTTGATAAGTTATGTGCTTACCAATTTGAAGAAAATAAAAAAACCTATTTTGAGCCAAATGGCGTGGACTTTACTGAAATTAGCGATGAAATGGAAAACATATGCAAAAAAATTGAAATGGAACACTTTGAGCCTTTAGAGTCGGGATTATGTTCCCAATGTTTCTTTAAGTTTTGTTGTGGATGATTTGAAATAATGGTGAAAAAATGGAAAACTATTGGTTATGGGTAAATAGTGGAAAAATGGATGTTGGAGATGATCTAGAAAAAGATTACAAATCAACTTGGTATGGATGCCATAAAGATACTAAAAAGAGCGATAAAGTCTTAATATATCGCGTAAATCCACATAAACATATAAAATATCTTGCAGAAATTATCGAAGACTGTGAACAAGACCTCATCCGCACAGATATGGGAACAAAGGAAGGATATAAATGCCAGTTTAAAATTCTTGAATCATTTGATGATCCACTTGAAATAAGTGATATGAGAAAAACACCCTTAGAAGATTGGTACCCTTTGAAATTGAGTTTTAGAAGGATGGTTTTCCCCATAGATGAAAAATATTGGCTTGAATTAAAAGAGATTATAACTAGAAAAAAAAGAAACCATGAAACTATTGACTCATTTTAATATGGGATTCATTAAAAGGCGCCGATAGTGAGCCCTCCGGCGCGCGAAATTTTTCCCTGTGGACCATAAGCGGTCACGTCTTGTAAAAATGATGGTACTGAAAATTCGAGGTTTACTGATGTGAAGGGTACTTGTGACCCTCGTGCTGCGTAAGCCATGTTTAAATTAAAAATAAACATTTGCATTGCTTGTTTAATGTCTTCAAATGATCTGCCTGCGGCGAAAGGTGATACAAACACATTCCATAGTGACATCCCTTGCCCACCACTCATGTTTTGTTGAGCAGCGAGCATGATTTCACCACTATGGTTCATTAGCGTTTCTAACGCTTTGGGGGGTTTTGCGACACTGGTATGCTCCCCAGTCCCGTCTACTTTGAGCCCATGCCTAATAAAGTATCTCTGATCGTGCATCAAACAATTGAATGGACGACCAGCGAAGTACTCAAGATCATGGATGTGCATGTCCCCTCCGACGTGAGCGTCGGACAGGTGGGTCGGTATACAATGTAAGATTGCGTACTCTTTCATCGCTTCGTCCGCCACACTTTTATGCACAGTTTCTGGGTTGTGGATCATGTTGGCGTTGTCCTTTGACCCGTTCTGTATAAGGTTAGAAATGTTGTATACAGGTATTCCCACCCTCGCATGCTTGTTCCTCACATCTGAAAGCCCCATCTTTACGAGTTGGGTGTTCACCATTTCTCGTATTATGGGTGATGTTCGGTTCATTGGCGGGATGGCGTTCAGGTCTTGAGCAACCATATAAGAAACTGCTATAGCTTCGTTTACCCCAATCTTTGTTTCACGCAGTAGTGCTCTAACTATCTTGTCTGGATCATATTTTTCATAGCTTTCATTAGATGTTCTAATACAGTTTTCAGTTTCGTTCATGTATAATCTCCAATTCGTGTTTAAACGAAAAATATAGAAAGTTAGGATTTACTACATAGCGGATGTATGGTGTGTTGTAACAATGTCCACACTAACATAAAGAAGCTATTATTATTTAACGCACTTTAATAGTTGATAAAACTGATCTGGAAAATTTAACTTACGATAAAACCATTTCCTGCAAAATTTGTCTTTATTACTAGAGTAATAACAAAGATCGTGTTTCTTCATATAGTTGCATGTAAAAACATATTTTTTTAAAGTTTTTATTTGTTTGATATCATGTAAATGCTTATTAGGATCATAACAATCATGATATTGCGTGAAAATCCTTAATGCCTCAACAGTATCCTCAGGGCTTAATCCACACCATTTACATATATTTGCTAAAATAAATCTGGAGTCATGAGTATATTTAAAGTTTAAAAAGCAAGGGAATTGATTCAATTGAAGTATATCTTGTGGATGCTCAATTTTAATCTTATTTTTTACCTTAAGTGTTGGTTTTCTCTCCAGCTTCCTAAAAATATTTTGATATTTTAATATTTCCTTTTTCTTTTCTAATTCTGAATCAATTCTGTATAAAACATTTTCAATATTTGATTTTGAAGCTTCTAAGTCCAAATCATCGAAAGGAACATTCACAATATTAGAATTTTTAATAATCTGATTATAAGTATAACTGATTTTCCAAGGATGGCTATAAAGACCGGTTTTAGGGTGCTTACTAGTTGGGATCCTAGCTAACCTGCTGAAATCAGCCTTTACGTTAGGATCTGAAGTTTCAAGATTTAACTTTCTTTCTAATGTATCAACGAAATAAGTTATAGTTTCTTTTGGATTTTGGAGCTTTACAGGATTAAAATGAATATACATATGGCATCCTTTTGCACCACTAAAAATTAATGTTGGATCTCCTCCAAATTTTTCGGTGATAAAGTTATATGCCTTTTTAGCTTCAGTTATGGGTAATTTAGCTTGTCCCTGTTCTATAAGTCGACTGTAAAAATCTTGCTTACTCTCTGGGCTTATTAGCCTATCATATTCCTTTTTAGCTAAATTAGTAAGATTTTTATCAAAATCAATGAAAATTCTATCCAATATCACTTGATTGTTGTAAGGATATGTCCTGCCATGAGCTGTTATTGGATTTAAAGGATTAAAAGTGTATACTGTAGCATAAACACTACATTCCCGCTTTTCATAATTTTTAAAGTTCTTAAGTAATAATTCAAGATTATTGCATGGAATCCTATCAAATTTTACTTTGGGTCCAATCCTTGCAAATTCTCTATTAAATTTATCCCCATACAAACGTTTCAAAAATAGTATATAAGATGCCTTCATTTCATGCATCCTCTTTAAATATATTTATAAGTTTTTCAGCTGGAAAAATATGATCTCCAGGCTTTTCTTGAAGTATGTAACCTGATTCTATTAATTTTATTTCAAGATCTATCACAACTTTATCTTCTTCAATGTTAAGGTTATTTCCAACAAAATTCTGGAATTCTACAGGATATAACCCTTCTTTTGTATGTTTTTTCAATGCATTATAGGCAGCATTTAATAATTCATCTTCATTTACAGTTCTATAATCACCTATCAGATTTGTATCTTGCTTTATTTTGCTTAAATCACTTTCTATACCTTTTTTAGATTTAATTCTAGATATTTGATTTTGAAAAAGATCAATTTTTTTAACTGAAACTTTTTCATCCTTATCAAAGTAAGGGATAAAAGCAATATTTTTTCCATTCTTTATTTTGAAATTTGGAATTTGTTCTTTTATCCATTCTAAACTTTTATTTTGAAGTTTTACCCAATCTATATTCCTGATAGCGGAGAGCAGATCTTCAGATTGGTTTTCACTTTTTTTAACGTATACTTTTGTACGACCCTTAATTCCCAGTTCTTCTTTTGTATCTTCATCGTGGAAAATTAAACCAGCATCTTCAAATGTTTTAAGTATTTGCCATGCATATTTATATGAACAAACTAGTTCCATAGACAGCTTTTTAGATGTAACATATCCTTCATTTTCAATTAATTCATAAACTATTGGAAGCGAGCTTATTAACCTTGAATCAAAACCAGATAATGTTGCTTCCAACACTAATCCACAAAATTCTATTACATAAAACAAATCAAGTATATCTGCAATTAATACTTCTTTCCCGTTTATTTCAGTTTTATCCCGTTGATACTGGAACATTAAAGCACATTCTTTAATTAACTTTATTAGTTTTTTAGAATCCCTTCTTGCTCTCGGTTCATATTTTGGAAATAAAGTTTTTAACTCTGATTCGAATGGTATTATTACTTCATAAGGTTTTAAAAGCCTAAATGCTTTCTTTAACTTTTGATATTTTATATCATAGTGTTTTTCACCTTTTAATTCCTTTATTTTTTTCTCAGAGCTATCGAAGTTTTCGTTAACTATTCTTTTTGTTTGATCTGCACTGTCATCCATAGGTAAAATAAAGTTTCTGGATGCAAATTCTGGATCTAATTGAAAACTAGTTGTTGTAGTGATGATTGTTTTAACTGGTATTATCCTTTCAATTACTTTATACTCGTTAGTTTCAGGATCTTTAACTGTTATTTCTGCTTTAAATCCCCCATCATCACCAGATAATAACCTAACCTCCTTTTTTCCAAATTCATCCTCCGTAGTTTCCTGGAAGTATAAAATATCAAAATTTTCAAGATCCATGTATTTTAATGCTGTTTCAGTAAGATGACCCATTCGCTTGGTTTTAAATAAATTACTTACAACATCTGCAACGGTTGTTTTTCCAATAGATGATCCTGATTTCAATGTATTAATTGTATCTATTCCAAGAGCAGCACCTATACAATTCAAAGTTAAGGTAAATT
This sequence comes from Methanobacteriota archaeon, assembly GCA_023434825.1. GTDB lineage: Archaea > Methanobacteriota > Methanobacteria > Methanobacteriales > Methanobacteriaceae > Methanobacterium_D. The sequence continues at coordinate 7,116 of JAEYSH010000027.1, forward strand.
TTGAATTAAACTCTCCAATAATGAATTGATCCTTTTTTTCATAAAGAGCAGAATCAATAAAATGAAATAAGTCTTCCATTTTTAAAATGTTCTCTAGCTCTTCTCTTTCCTCAGGTGTTATTTCCTCCTCAAAGTCTTCTTGGGAGTTAATGCCCAAATCTTCATAACTAGTTTCAAGAAATGTTTTTTTATTTTGAAAAATTGTTTCTTTATTTTCATCTAGAAAAATACCCAGATCATCAATAAAATCTTCAATTTCCTCCCCTTTTTTTTGAAATTGTTTAAGGCTTTTAGTTATTTCTTGATCCCTGCCTTTGACTTTAACGTCCAATAACTCTTTACTCTTTACTTTTCGAGATATTTTTTGAAGATCATTGTTTTTAACAGATATCCATTGGTATGAAAACTTTTTTTGATTATTAATTACTTTTTTTTCAACTAGTAGCCAAATTTCCATGTTTTCATAAACTTGAAAGTAAAAATATGCAGTTTTACCAGATATTATTACCGCTTTATCTCTAAAACATAAATTTGAACATATTTCATCTTCTGAAAAAAAATCATCGAATTTAAATGCTTCAATTACTGGTTTTACTTCCCCATAACTATCTTCTTCCATTATTAACCCTCCATGTTCTGGATTGAATATTTTAAATTTGCTTTGTAATTCTTGATTGATCAATTTCATTTTTTCAAGGAGAAGGGATTATTGAAAAGGGTGTTTATTAAGAAATCACTCCTCCCCATTGAAAAGTCGTTTGAATTTTTACACTAGTATTCATTTATTGGATTTTACCTCCTTCAAAGTTAAATCAACTATATTCACCTATTTTTAGCAGGTCTTTAATTCTATTCGCTAAATCTGGAGATTCCTTTGTTCTTTCAAGCTCGTTTAATTTCTTTTTTAGCAATTTAACAAGTATTTTGTTCATGGCCTCCTCCTTATATTATTTATCGTACGGTACGGTAACTCGTATAAGGAATAATTTATCAATTATTATATTTAAGTATTCCCATTGATCATACCTATACGGTGAACATGCAAATGTATATTAATGCTTAAAACAATAAATTATTAAGGTGATACCATGGTTGGCACAATAAGTGAAATTGAGACTCGTTTGAGAAGATTATGGACAATTTTTCTATTATTAGATGGTAAAGAACATAAACAACAAAATATTGTAAAAAAATTAAATGAAATTGATTCCTACTTAGAACATTATTCAAATTCAAAAAATGTACAGATGCATATAACAAGATCCATAGAATCAAATATACTCAAGTATCTAGAAGAAGAGGAAGTAATTAAAAGAGAATCAAAAGATGTCATTAATTCTAATTTTAAGATAAAAATTTGTCGCATTCCTCTAGAATTTACAAATTTTATAAATATAATTTTAGAAATAAACAATAATTATGTTAATAAAAATTTAGAAAGATTCTATTTAGCTTCTTTAATAAATTCCGTTTATGGAAAAAAGTTTATTAATCAAGAATTCATATTCGATTTGCTAAAAATGCAAGAAATACCCTTAATCGATTTAAATAAAGAGGAAAGAGAATTAATTACTACTGTTTTCCAGAATTCTCCTCTAGCATTAAATTATACAGTAAACAGTATTGTAAATAAAGAACCAGAATGGGAAACCCCAAACAAAAAAAATTTTCTAATTAAAATTCTCAGCTATTTAAACATAGATCTCTTAGATTTTAGCGAATTCTCAATTTATCCCCTCAAAATAGATCTTTATATGAAATACTCATTTACTAATGTGAATAAGGAACTTAAGAATAACAAAAATAATTTAAAATGGGAAAATGATTATTTAAAAATTAATTTTAGTGATAAAAAGGGATGTAAAGGAATTAATTGTGATGAAATCCTTAAAACATATTTAAAATCTTGTAATGCAGTATTAAATATCACCGAATCTGATTTAATGGAAGAATTATCCGAATATATTGTTTTTAATAAAAATTTGGATAAAAAGTCTAGAACATCACAACAAATTGACAAGAAAGATACACTTTAGTGGCATTATTTTTTGATTAAGAATAACATTCACAATACCTCAAATAGCTTCATTTGCTCTTGCATCTTATTCCATTCTTCATCTTTTTATCCAAGCCCATTACAATTTCTTTAACCTCATTCGACTCCATTCATCTAACTTTAACTTTTTCCAGTGTTTTAAAGTAAGCTTCTGTAACTGGATTGATCTTATATCCTAACATCCCCTAATAGCAAGTTTATCGCCCCAGCTTTTGTACAGTGAGGTTGAAATAATTTAAGAAACATGTGAGATGTGAAGAATTTTCTCTTTTCAGTATGGTTTCCAAAGCCAAAAATGTAATTTAATCACTGAAAGATCTTTGGAAGACATTAATCTTTAATCTGATTAACATATTGCGATATAAAATGGATCATTTAAACTTTTTTATTGATTTATCCTATTCTGAAAAATGTTCTATTATCTTTTAAAAAGATTTCTAATTTTCCTTTTCCTCTGACAAAACACCCTCTAGTACACTTTCCAGCTTATCCACTTTTTCCTGCATCGCAGTCATTTCATTTTCTTTTTCCTTAAGCTTCTCTTCTAAAACATTAACAGATGATTTAGTTACATCCAACTTCTGAATAAGTTTTCTAACTTCTCCATCATCATAACGAATTAAATTTACTTTTTCTGTACTTAATTGCTCAATACCAGTTACATATTCTCTTTTTAAGCGTTCAATTGTAGTTTTAAAGTAAGCATCATCAATATGCCCTACCCTATGCCCCAATAGCCGATCTATAGTTAATTTATCAATTCCTGCTTCATACAAAATTGTGGTAAAAGCAACTCTTAAACGATGGCTTGTTAAAAAATGAAATTTATTATTACGTCTTCCAAACCCACAACGATCATTTAATCTTGCATAAAGTTTCCTTAAAGCATCATCTGATAACTGTTTATTATAATTATCAACAAACAAGTGATCATCCAAACTCTTAACTGGTTTGTTATTTTTTAGTCTCCATAATAAATAATCTGCAATAGCATGCGCTGATTCAGGAGTATTAAATGTTACATAAGGCTTTGTCATTTTATATCTGGTTATTTTCCAAGTTCCTATGCAATCCTTAACTTTCTTTATTTGTTCTACAATTTTAGGAACGTTTAATTTATCTGATTCATCAATATCAACATATTCTATTATTGAATCAATAAAATTTTGATATGTAACATTTCTTACTTCAGATGCACCCATACCCGAGCTAAATTGTAAAAGAATAATTGCCTTTAAGCGGATATCTGAATTATTACAAGCAATTTTAACATGTTCGATAGTTGGTTTTCCATCAAAGGCTTTATTAAGTGCTTCCTCTTTGTTTCTTGTTAAATTTTTAGGTAGTTTCGGAATATCAATATCGTTATCATCATAGAAAGCTTTTATAGTAGTTAAATAAGTGTCAATTGTACCTTTTGCTTTGCCATTATCCCTTAAATAATTTACAAAAGTTATTATTCTACGTCTTATTTTCCGCTTTTTTCTTTTTATTCCAACATCCTGATCTTTTTCGGCTTCTTCTATGAGTTCTGTTGGAGTTATGCCATTATAGTTGCAATATATCTTCATTGCAGTTGTATGTCCTCTTTTTGTGCTTTCAGTAATTCCCCTAGCATCTAAAAACTCGGCAAATGTTTCATCATATCTGATTTCCTCTTGAGAAAAAAACATATTTAATATTCTGTCTAAACTTGTATAAATACCGGACACATTTATGATGTTTTGTGTTTCAAAACAGGATGAATCTATATGATTTTTTGCAAATTAAAATTTAAATTAAAAAAAATTATTGAATATCTCCACCTTCCTGACCCCTGTAGATGTTTTCTTCTCTAATATTTAAAGGCCTTCTGGATCTTTCTGTGGGATACTCAAGAAATTTTAGTTTTGAAATTGGAATTTCACGGACCCAATTTCTCCCCTGATCTAAAAAATCTATTTTTACTCTATCATTTTCTATTATTATCTCATTTATTTCCCTATCTTTGGTATCATAACTTTCAGCTCTTTTACCTGGAAATGCAAGAATAACCATTTCAACATTCATACTAATCACCATTTAATTAATAATTTATATTATCTTGTTAATACTATAATTAGTTTTATGCTGAAAAGATTATAATAGAAAATGTTGATACACATTTTAGAGTCAATATTAAAATTTATGAAGAAATTTAGGTGTTTTAATATGGAAATAAATAAAAATCCACATTTTTCATCCGAATATCAAAAAGAAGTTGAAAAAATTCTTGGAGAAGTTAAAAATGGCAACTGCTCAACACTTAGAGAATGTGTACTACTTTTTGAGGAGTTATGGCATGAAGAACACCAGTATAATTTATTAATATCAAACATGGCACAAAAAAAACTGGAAAAAGTTTATTATGACGATCAAGCTCAGTATTCCCACATTATTAAAAAAATTAATCAAATACAGAAAAAACCTGAACACTATAAGCCTTTAAGTGGCAATTTTTACGGCTTTCGACGTGTCCACATTGGAGATTTTGTCCTTATTTACCAGATAGATGAAAATAACATTGTAATAATGGACTATGATCACCATAAACGGATATATGGAGAAAAATTATAATTTCAGTACTTTAATTAACTCCCATGAATTCTACCGACGGACTTGCCGATTACTCTGTAGCCTTCAAGTTTCTCTTTTAGAATTGCTGCACAGTTATTTTTATCATCCATACAGTATAACAAAGTAACAGTACCTTTTTCATTTTCTAAATCTTTTATAATTTTCAAGAGTGTCTTTTTATTCCGAAGTTTATGGCGATATTTTTCTTTAAATTCACTAAATCCTGAATTATTTTCACCTAAACATCCATAACACCCACTATCTGGAGCTATTTCTTTAAGCCATAAATCAACATCCATATTTTCTAAATCTATTTCTTCAGGACATATATTTTCGACCATTATTCTAAAACCGTCTTCCTTTTGCGGTAATTCAGTAATTCTTTTTATCTTTATCATTAAAATTACTCCAAAATATAAAATAGAATAATTTTACTAATTATGTGTTTAACATTTAATATAATTAAAGCCAAAAATCAATAAAAATAATGTTTATTCACACCTTTCAATAAAACAGGCTGCCAAATCTCTGGTTTTTGGGCTTGAGCTATCGAGTTGATCCTCAATAAACTTCATTACCTTCTCTTTATCCTTTATTTGTGGATAAATCTTCCGCAGAGTTTCAATAACATAAGATTTTATTAATTCTTTTTGCTTTCCCTGATGAATATTTTCAATATCTAAAAGGATATCAATGATCTTATCTTGAAGTTCAGGCTTATTTAAGATTATTTTACCAGAATTTAATGCCACATGTGAAGCTGTCATAGCTTTATCACCAGCAAGTATGGAATAATAATCATCGAATAGTTTTTGAAATTTATTTTCATTATCCACTGCAGTTAGATCAGCAATTAGATAAATTGCAATATATTTGTGGAAATTATTCTTACTACTTAACATTTGAGCGAATTTATCCCATTGAGGGTACAAAAATTCAGGATTTTCTTCACTAATAATCTGTAATGCCTTAAAACTATTCTGACGTGTAGTATTATCCTTAGATGTAATTCCTAACATCAATTCCTGGAATAATTCATTATCTTTTTGTGCAGTAGTTGCTAATTGCTTAATATCTGCATCTTTCTTATCCAAATTATATTTTGACACTTTAAATACCTCAATTTTTAATAATAAAGCGATTTAATTTTGTATATTTATTTGTCTTATATCATTTTAATAAATTTCCAAGATCATAAACTTAAAATATATTAAAAATCCAGTGAAAATAATTTTTAGATTTTATTTCGCTTGAAAAATTATTCATCAAGTTTATACTTACTTAATATAAAAAGCAGATTAGATTAAATCTTTTTAAAATTAAAAAGTTAATATTACCTCAAATCATTTATTTTTACTTTATATTAAACCATATTTAGATTAGATAAACCCTATTTATCAAAAATAAACTTAAAATATTCTTTATAAAGATATTAACTAATAAAGAGCTCAATATTGAACTTTCTTAATAAAATAACCAATAATATCTTTATATTTACTATAAAAGTCATTATTATATTTTATTAGCAGATAAAAGACATGGATATCTCTAATTTAAAATGTAAAGCCTATTGTTATTACAAAATAAACTTCATTAGATTATTTTTATCTAATTACACTTTAATTAAGGTTTAGTTACTAAAAATAAGGATAAATAAAGCATATTCATAAACCATTGAAATAAAACGTTATTCTACCTTATTTTTTCCTAAAAAAAGCCCTAATAATCCCTATTTTCAAAAAATAAATAGAAATATTTATATATGATTTTAAAGTGAAAGTAAATTTGTCCTATGGCATATTACAGTAGGTGTATAAAGCTATAGGATACGGAGGCGGTATAAAACAGAGAAAATACCATACCACTTAGCGTTAGCTGTAAAAAATCGAAGATTTTTTACGTTGAGAAAATCTTCGATTTCCGAACCGCAAATCTTCAGATTTGCAGGCAGCAAAAACCTTTGGTTTTTGCATGCTATCAAAAAATTAAAGCTCTGATTAATAACGAACTACTAATTATATTCAGGGCAAAATATTCAGTTTATTAAAGCCATCAGCCATGTATCGCTCTTTTATTAATTTAAAACGATTCATGGTTGACTGATATATAGGAAGAAGATATTAATTGACCAGATTAATCTGGAATACTAATAATACGCTAATGCAAGTGGTAATAAGGGAATTTTAGGGTTTATCTCTAAAATTCCCTTTATTTTCTATATTGTTATAAAAGTTCTTTGGCTTTACAGGCACGATAAGTTTTCCCTTTATAATTAATAGGGCACGAAATAGCTTTTTTTGGGCAAAAAGATGCACATCTTAAGCAATACTGACAGTGCATTAAATTTTCAGGATATTCTCCATCTTCCATTTTTATATTACTAATAGGGCATAATTCAACACATGCACCACATTTACTGCATTTTTCCTTATCTGGAGTTAAATGGAGTAATTTCTGGTTTAAATTTGTTTCAGTGATTTTTAAACCAAGCATAGAAGTGTAATAAATAGCTTTATATAAACCCGGGTCTTTTTTCCATTTTGATTTACCTTTTAGGAGCTTTTTTGCATATTTTTCTGCTTTTTTCATGCCTTTTTTAATTTTCTTTTTATTGGTATCCTCATCTTGAATATAAAATATATTTGGAGGCATTTGAATTTCACATGCCCCAATAGGTTTGTATCCCCTATTTTCAACGATCTTTTTAACAGGCCCTACAATTCCCCCAGAAACTCCACCCAGTGTGTCTACCATAAATATTTCTGTACCATCCGATTCTGGCAATGCATTTATGAAATCCCAGACAAATTCATAAGTAGAAAGCTCAGCAATTGGAAATCCTAAACCTATAGTATGGTCTAAATTGATATCTTCAGGTTTTGAATCCTCAATTTTGTACATATTTGCTTCAATACCGCATTCTTTGAATGTTTCTATCATCTTTTTAACCACTAAGTGCGTATTTCCAGTTCCAGAAAAATAGTATAAATCAACTACATCAATTTTCATTTTAATCTCCTCTTTTTGGAAAAATACTAAAAGAATACTTTATTGCCCCTTTAGGACATGAATCTACACATTTCCCACACAAAATACATTCTGAATCATACATATTCCTATCTAACACTTTTTCTCTTACATTTAGACTCATCGGACAATTTTTACACAAGTTACATTGAACACATAGTTCTTCATTAGCTTCAAGATGGAATGATGGCAACCTGAAGAAATTTTTTATTTTAGTCCCGATAATCATAAATGGCGCTATAAAACAAAAATAATGGCAATTAGCTCTTTTACCTGCAAGCACAGCCACTAATATTGTTGAAAATAATATTCCATAATAAATAATATACATAAAAGGTTCTGAAATTGAAACACCGTATTGTGTCATGAATAATGGATCAACCCTTGTTAAGCCACCGGCTAATACTGCCATTAAAGCTATGATAGTTATCCAGGGGACTAAAAGGAAATATTTAATCCAGTTATATTTTCCACCTCTTGTGCTTCTATTATTTATAGAAAAACAATATTCTTGAACGCCCCCTGTTGGGCATGCCCATCCACAGAAAGCCCTACCAAAAAATAAGGATAAAATAAAAATACTGGTGAAAGTTAAAAAGCTTCCAGTAATTATTCCTAATGAAGCACCCCATATTATTAAAAATGGAGAAAAGTAAAACATTGTAACAGGAAAAAGTAAAAATGAAATTAATAAAGTTGTTTTTCTGACTTTTTGCCTGCTATTTTTCATTATTAATCTCCTTAATCTCAAGAGCTAAAAATTAAACTGTAGACATTTCAATTGGCTTTATGAATTTCTCCTCAAAATGTTTTACCACTTCATCAAGTTTCAAATTCTCATCTAAATATAAATAACTTATTATTCCATCTAATGCGCTTACTAATGTTATAGCACTTGTTTTAGCATTATGTGGCGTAAATTCTCCTAACTGGATCCCCCTTTCAAATGCCTCTTCAAAAAATTTCATATAATCTCCCATAAATTGTTGATAATATTCTAAAAGCTCATTATTGTCCAGTATTTTTGTAATAGATAAAAACAGGAAGATTGTTTCTTTTGGGTGTTCAGTCCAGTATTTAAGATAGTTTTCTATATAATAGAGAATTCCTTCTTTTACTGAGGGCATTTGAAATGCTTCATTCATTAAATCTTCAACAGTTTCACTGATTTTTTGATTCACGAATATTAATACCATATCTTTACTTTTAAAGTAATGATATAATCCGCCTTTGCTAATACCTGCATTTTTTGCTATTTCTTCCATCGTAGTATTTTCATAACCTTTATTCAGGAAAATTTCCATGGCTGAATCAATAATATCTCGAATTCGCTTTTCTTTAGATTCTTTTTTTGCCATCTTTCATCACCAATATACCGACCGTCGGTATGTAGTATATCGTTCATTAATATAAATCTATTGTAAAAATAAAAAAGATAATTCCAGTTAAAATTCTTCTTCTTTAAATCTTATGGTAACTCTTGTTCCATTATGACCATTATAGTTCATTTTACCATGT
>JAEYSH010000082.1 GCA_023434825.1 Methanobacteriota archaeon
CCCAGAAGATGTAAAAGAAGTTCTTCCAAAGACAACTGTAAATATACTTGAAAAGGAAATTAAAAATGGAAATATTCCCGGCAAAAGAGATATTGAAACTATTACCAAAAGATTAAACACATATTCAAGACCTAATTTAATTAATATCGCCCATTTAAACGCAGATGCAGTCGATGCAATAGTTCAAGGCAGGAGATATCGAAATGAAGATCAAGCATGGGCTTCATTAAGAATGGCAGGATACGGTCCTGTTCTTACAAGACTTGCAATTAGTTCAGTTGAGCAGGATGTAACGAAAAAAGAAGTTTTTGAGCTTATTAAGTCTTATCAAAGAGAGGGAATAATTCCGCCAGATCAGACAGTTGAAAGTGTAATTGAAAGAGCATGGTTTGTGGCATCAAAAGTTGAAAAAGGAATGAAAACTTCCGAAGCTCATGAAATGTTCAGGAAAGGTAAAAGAGGAGATAAACCTCCTTCTTCTATTGATGGAGGAATGCATCTTAGAAGTTTTGAAGTTGAAGATCTCGAAGATGGAATGGATGCTCCACTTTATGTTGACAAAAATGGAAAATTACGCTGCCAGATACGCACTGAAACCCGTAAAATAAAAAGTCCGCTTAAATTACCGGCTAAACACGTCACATATTTGCGTCTTTTAATAGATTCCCAATTTATACCAATTAAAGCAAAAATTGTAGAAAAAAAGGAAGGTACAAGAGTTAGAATATCCATTGATGAGTAAATTAACAATCATTAAGCCATTTAAAAAATTTGTAAACTTCATTCACATTATTTACATAAAAATCAGCGCTATCTTTAACATAATCTGGGGTTTCCTTTGAATTAACAACTACAGTCAATGATTCAACTTTCTTTTGATTTTTTAACTCATTTAATTTAATAAATGCGTCAGAATCAGTTATATCATCCCCCAGATAGATGATTTTTTTGACATTATTATTTGAAATAAATTTTTGAAGTATTGTGCCCTTATCATGCCCCACTGGAGGTCTTATTTCAATAACTTTACGGCCTTCAGCAATTTTAAGCGATTTAGATTCTTCCATACTTCTAATGGTTTTTAGAGCTTTTTTTCTAATTTCTTCTCCATTTTCGCACAATCTGTAATGAACCGTGAAGCTCAATTTTTTATCCTGGAATAAAATACAGTTATATTCTTTTAATTCCTTTTTAATGTTTCCTGCAAGGTTTTTAATTAAAGGAATATATTCATTAACTTCAGGATCAACTGTTATTTTTCCATTTTTATACTGTTCAAGGCCATGATTCCCAATGTAAACAAGTTTATCAGACCCCATCATATCCATAGCATTTTTCACGCTCCTACCAGTCATTACTCCAGTGAATCTAAATTTATTTCCCATTATTTCAAGTATATTTTTTATTTCTGGAGCTACTACTGCATCCATTGGCTTTGGAACAATTTCACTGATTGTTCCATCAATATCCGTGATTATTGAAGTATTATAATCGTTTTTAAATCTTTTTAGATCATTTAGTTTATCAAAAAGATATTGCGGCAAGTTTATTCAACTCTCCTTTTTACTGGTTATCATTTTTTATATTAATAATATTAATTAGACCTTAAAAATATTTACAGTTTTCCATATTAAAGAAAAAGCCTGGAATATAAGTAAATTTGAAATAATTATATATAATATAAAATCAATTCATTATTAGATTAAAATTCATTTTAATTTTAACATGGAGGAAGCATGAAATCCTTAAATGATAAAATAAAAAATGGAAAAATGCTTGAAGATATTTTTAATAATACGCATTTTTTAATGGCTTACCTGGACACCGATTTTAATTTTATTAAAGTAAACAGAGCTTACGCCGAAAAACATGAAAAAGATATTGATTTTTTTGTTGGAAAAAACCACTTTGAGTTATATCCTGGAGGAAATACATCAATTTTTAAAGATGTAATAGAAACAGGTGAACCGTATTTTGCATATTCTAAACCACTTGATCATCCAGTACTGGGCATTAGTTACTGGGATTGGGCAATACAACCCGTTATAGATTCAAATGGAAACATTGATGCAATACTATTAAGCCTCACAGACGTTACAGAATATAAACGTAATGAAGAGGAAATTGAAAACACCAAAGGTAACTTCATCGATGAAATGGTTGAAAAACGAGTTTCGGAAATCATAGGGGAAAATGAGATAATTCAAGAATCTGAAACGAATATGGAAAATGAATTAATTGAATTAAAGGAAAAAATCGAAGAACTGGAAAAAACCAATGAAATTCTTAAAGCAGAAATAGAATCGCAAAGTGAAAACGAAGATTTACAATTTGAATCATTTGATAAACAAATTAAAGAGCTTAAAACCGCGAATGAAAGTTTTAAAGAAATTATTGAAGAAAAAAATCCAGAAATAGATGAATTGAAAAAAAAGATAGAAGAGCTAAAAAATTCCAAAAAGAGTTCAGAAGATGTTCTTTCTGAGAAATTATCTGAAATAAATGATTTAAATCAACGTATTACCGAATTAGAAGATGATGCAAGTCTAAAAGAGGAAATAATTTCAAAAAGAGAAATAGAAATTGAAAAATTAAATGAAGAAATTATTGAACTAGAAAAAAAAGATACTTCCATTAATGATCTAATTAACAACAAAGATTTAGAAATTGAAGAAATTACTGAAAAAATTGATAATTTGCGAAATGCTCTTTTAAATTCAAAAGAAACAATCTCTGATAATAAACTGGACATTAAAAAATTGAATGATGAAATAAAGGAACTAAAATCACTTCAAGAAGATTCTAATGAGATTATTTCTACCGAAATGCAGGAAATAAAGAAATTAAATGAAAAGATCAACGAAAAACAGCAGATTATTAATGAACTTACAAAAAGAAATGAAATTTTAAATTCCCAATTAGAAGATAAAGAAAATGACGAAGAACTTCTCATACAAATGGATGAATTAATAAAAGCAAACGAAGAACTTGAAAAATTTGCAGAAAGCGCTGCAAACGAATTACAAGAGCCTTTAAGAGCTATAAGAAGCTTTAATAATATTTTAGCGAAACGTTATAGAGGTAAACTTGATAAAGACGCAGATGAATTTATAGACTACGCCTTAGATGCAGTTGAAAGGCTAAATAATAAAATCATAGGCCTTTTAGAATATTCAAGAATAGAATCTCGGGGAAAGGAATTCAAACTAACCGAAACTGAAGAACTTCTTGATTATGCCATGTCTAATCTTAATGCATCTTTAGAAGGAAATAGGGCTGAAATCACCCGTGACGATCTCCCTAAAATAACCGCAGATTCTGGCCAGATTCTACTGCTTTTCGGAAACCTTCTGAAAAATTCAGTTCAATATAAAAATCCAAACGATAAAACACGAATCCACGTTTCAGCATATTTAGATGAAGAAAATAGTGAATACATATTTTCAGTTGCAGATAATAGTATCGGTATTGAAGAAAAAGATCAACAAAAAATCTTTGAAATATTTAAAAAGTTAAACCCAGAATCTTCAGGAATAGGTATTGGTCTTCCAATTTGTAAAAAAATAGTAGAACGTCACGGTGGTCGTATTTGGGTCGAATCTGAGCCGGAAATAGGTTCTAAGTTCTTCTTTACAATTCCCGTTCTTGAAGAACTATAATTCAATTAATATTTTGGATTTAGAGGTATATGATGAATAAATTATATTACTTCTTGCCCCTTATTTTATTCTTTTTAATTTTAATTTCCATACCAAATAGCTTTGGAATTCCATATGCGCCGCAGCAACCTCCTAATGGGCCTGGAAGTTCTGTATACGCATCAAATGGAGTAATAAAAACTACATATGGTCAGGGGGCTAATCAGTTCTGGATTTATGAGCCAAGTGATCCTAAACTATTAAAAGCACCAGTAATTGTTTTTAACCACGGATGGGCTGCGACAAATCCAATAGTTTACGAGGCATGGATCTATCACATAGTTAAAAAAGGAAATATAGTCATTTATCCCCGTTATCAGGAAAATATATTCACAAAATCCGATAATTTTACTCCAAATGCCATTAGATCTATTAAAGAAGCTATTTCAATTTTAAATTCCTCTGATCATGTTAAACCTGATCTTTCCCGGTTTGCAATTGTTGGACATTCTGTTGGAGGGATAATAAGCATAAATATGGCTGCCTTAGCGGAACAAGAAAATTTACCGGAACCAAAAGCAGTTTTTTGCGTTGAACCTGGTATATACAGATCTCAAGAAAATCCAGAGGGTCCAGTTCTTGAAAATCTGAAAAATGTGCCAGCTAATACATTATTAATCTCATTAGTAGGCGATAAGGATAGTGTTGTAGGTAACAAAACCGCAGAGAGAATTTTCAATGAAACTACTTCAATTCCGGCGAAAAATAAAAATTACGTAGTATTAGTTACAGATACAAGAGGAATTCCCCATTTAACAGCTGATCACCTTGCTCCATTAGCATTATTGAAAAGTGAATACCTCAACATATTTGTTAACAGTTTAGACTACTATGGGACATGGAAATTATTTGATGGACTTTATGATTCTGCTTTTTATAATAAAAATAGAGAATATGCCCTTGGAAATACAACAGAACAAAGATATATGGGAAAATGGAGCGATGGAATACCTGTAAAAGAATTAATAATATTAGATAATCCCTAAACCCTATTTCTTTTTTTCAATTAAATTAAATATTTCAGCATAAGTTTCTGGTCGTTTATCAAAATCTCCTAAATTCTGATGAAGTTCTTTAAAAAAATCCTGTGCAGCTTTACTCATTTTAGGATCTTCGCTTTCAGAGAGGATTTCTATAACTTCCCCCATCTCTTCATAACGCCTTTTAGAATGGAATGCGCTGCTAATGATTCTTGATACTGCAGAATCTCTAAAACCTTCTCCTTCAGTTTCTGAAATATATTTAAGTACCTCTTTATCAATTCCCATTTCATAAGCAGGATAAAGAGTTTCAAAAAGCAGTGCTGAAAGTCCCTTAGTAAATGAACTTCTTAACATTTTTAAAGCTGATGCCTGCCCAGTTTCAGATCCAATTACAGTTATATTCATTCCATAATCATTTAATTTAGCAAATTCATCTGCAAATGGGCCAGATGCAATTATAGGGGCATTTAAACCATTCCTAATAGTCCCAATAATAGATGCATCAACTGTTTTCATGTTTTTAATAAAAGAAAGCGCTTTTTTAGCAGTTGTAGGTGAAATATTGTTTATATCAATATAAACACCGTTTACGAATTCTCCTACTTCTTGAGCGGTTTTAATAGCTGATGCTGGAGTTACAGCAGAAATTATAAAATCAGAAGTCTCTGCAATTTCCCTATTATTTTGGCATAAAATTAAATCCATTTCACTGGCTCTTTTTTGTGTTTTAGAGCTCCTACCTTCAATACATACCCTCACTTCAACATTATTAGTTAAAAGGCCTGCAGATAAGGTTGATGCTACTTCTCCAAATCCAATAAATCCCACTTTCATAAAAACACCTATTAGTTTTATATTAACAATAAAAGCATATATATTCCTGCAATTAATATAATAACTCCTGAAAATATCCTAATATAATTCGAATACTTAATTAACCTCTCCAAATTAATTTTAGATGCTCCCAAAGCAATTATAAATATTGTAAGTGAAAATCCTACGGCAAATAATATTAAATTAATGGTACTGTAAATTAAATCACCCGAAGAAGCATTGTATGCAATTATAGCTATCAAATAAGATCCATAACAGGGAGACCATGCAAGTGAAGTTAAAAATCCCATTAAAAATGATTCAATATTCTTATCTTTATATTTTACAGGTTTATATGTAAAATTTAACGCTTTTTTGTTTAAAATGAAGTAAATACCAATTAATATTATAATTACTGCCGCTAAAATTCTGAAATAATAAAGATAAGCATTAACTGATGCTGTAAAAACTGCTGTTAAAAAAATGATTACTGTAAAAACTAAAAAAAATCCAAGCACAAATGATATAATTTGAGGTGTTTTTTTCTCCATTAAGGAATATCCAACGACGATAGGGATTAATGGAAGTACACATGGAGATAAAACAGATGCAACGCCGGCAAAAAATGAAATTATGGGGCCAATATCCATTTTATATCTCCTTTAACCTCATATTTCATTTAAAAACGTATCAGCATCACGATATCCGCTAAATCTTTTTATTTCAATACCATTTGGATTTAAAATAACCATTGTAGGATAACCGTACACTTTATATTCTGATACAATTTGGGGGTTTTTATCTACGTCAATTTTTACTGGAATATAATTGGCATTTAATTTTGCAATCACTTCAGGATTTGAATATGTATTCTGTTCCATTAACTTACAGGGACTGCACCATGTTGCATAAAAATCAATAAAAACCGATTTATTAGTCTTTTTAGCCTCTAATAAAGCTGAATTTAAATCAGTGCGCCACTTAATTTCGGAAATCTGCGTTTCTGCATTTTTTTGGCTTTGAGAACCCAATATTGCATATGCAGCTATTGCCAAGACAACAATAATTCCTATAATAATTACCGATTTTTGCATAAATTTACTTTTCAGTTTCTTATTCTAATAAATTACTAAAAATTGTAATTTTTCTGAAATCTTTTTATTTAGTTTAATCTTTAATATATTTTGTTCTTATTTAATTAAGACTGATTTTGGCATACTTTTTTATAAAAATAAGTAAAATATTCGAGATTTTTAATTAACTTGCATGTTTTGAGCTTTATTTATAATTATAAATAATAGTATTACTTTTATATCAAAATATAACACTAATAGAATTAAAAGCGTATATTTATTTATTATAATGAACAATATTAAGCATGTAAATTGAATTTTTAAATGAATTGTAAAAGGAGGTGAAAAGATTAGACAACAAGTAATAATTCTATTAACTACATTAGTCTTTGCGTTTATACTGTGTGGTGCAGCTTCTGCAGCAGATAACACTACTTTAAACCTGACTAAAGGATCTTCAGATAATATTGGGCTGGACAGTAACAATGTGAATATTGGCCCAGATAAATTCCAAGTTCAGATCCGAGTGACTAACACTGGTAATACAACAGCACACAACGTTAGCGGAACATTTAGTTTCGACAATAACGTTAATAATCAATATATTTACCGGGATCCCCAGGAAAATACAACTAAATATTTAGGTGATATTGCACCTGGAGCAACATTAGATTTGTTCTGGCTTGTAAATGTAAACAGAACCTCTTCTGCTTACGATAAAGATCGTAACTACACTGTTACTGTTTTCGGTGATAATATTGGAACTCCAAATGTAATAAGCGGTGATTTAATTGTACAGAAACTGATTTCCCAGAATAGGAACCGTGTGATTTCAATTACACTTTCTAATAATAATCCAACTCTAGGAGATACATTTGCAGTTACTGTAGTCAGCAGCACAGCCAGTGCAACATATAATTATGTGGATTTACCCTTGATCAATTATAATCCAACCATAGTACAACCATTAGGAGTTACCATTACATATGGGTCAAGTACTACCAATAATATCTTAATAAACAATCCCGGAACAACTAATTTTGTCTCTGTATGGATATTCAGAGCAATAAGTGCTGGATTTACACCACTATCTGCTTTGATATTGGATCAAAGTGGTAATAGTTACCACTACAATACAGATGTAAACAGTACTACAATCACATTTAACGTGACTCCAGAAGCTGATCTTGCAATTACAAAAACAGTAAATAATACTGCTCCCGTTTCGGGCGTCGATACTGTAAAATTTGTGCTTACAGTAACCAATAATGGTCCAAATAATGCAACAGGAGTCTTGGTAAATGATCTATTGCCCGGAGGACTCATAAATATAGTTTCCAACCCAAGCCAAGGATCATATAATGCTACAAGCGGTATATGGACCATAGGTAACTTAGCTGTAAATCAAACAGTTACATTAAACATTACTGCACTTGTTAATCAAGCAGGGCAAATAATCAATATTGCTAATGTAACTGGTAATGAAAAAGATCCAAACCTGTTAAATAATCAAGCTATAGTGGCTTTAAACCCTACAGCCCCATTAGCAGATTTAACTATTTCAAAAGAAGTAGATCGTACTACAGTTCACACTAATGACCCATTCACTTTCACAGTGACTGTGTTCAATGCAGGACCAAATACTGCAAATAATGTGACTGTTACAGACTTCTGGCCTTCTGGTCTAGCTCTATTATCTGCAACTCCATCACAAGGTTTATTTAATTCAGGAACATTCATATGGAATGTTGGAACTCTTATATCCGGTGCTTCAGCAACATTGACCCTAACAGCTGAAGGGCTTCAAATTGGTAATTTTACCAACGTAGTCAATGTGACAGCAAATGAGACAGATCCTCATCCAGGTGATAACACAGCTAATGCAACTATAAACGTGCATCCGCATATGGACCTTGCAGTTACAAAAACAGTAGATAATCCAAACCCTAATGTGGGTCAAAATGTTACTTTTACTGTATTTGTGACCAATCTAGGACCACAAAATGCTACTGGAGTTATAGTTAATGACCCCTTACCTTTAGGACTAATATATGTATCCTCAAATGCAACTCAAGGATCATACAATAGCACTTCAGGTATATGGACTATAGGTAATTTGGCCGTAAACCAAACAGTTGCTTTAAATATCACTGTAACTGTAAATCAGACAGGGCAAATAACCAACATAGCTATAGGTACAGGAAACGAGCACGATCATCACCCTGAAAACAACCAGGGTGTAGCAGTTATAAACGGACAACCAACAGCAGACCTTAACATAATAAAAGAATCCGATAAAACCGTTTATAACAATGGAGATAATGTAATATTTGATTTCGTTGTTAAAAATGACGGACCAAATGATGCAAACAACGTAACCGTTAGTGATTTATTACCAACAGGTTTAAACTTCGTGTCTGTTCCATCCATATCCCAAGGATCATATAATTCCGGAACTGGTATATGGAACATTGGTTTCCTTGCTAACGGAGCAACTGCAACAATGCAGATAATAGCTAAAGCTGTACAGACAGGTTTTATAACCAATATAGCTACAGTTAACGCTAGTGAATTTGATCCGCACCTTGCAGATAATGTTGCTGCTGTGACTGTAGAAGTGAACCCTTCTGCAGACCTTGCAATATTAAAAAGCTTCAACCAAACAACACAGTTCCAAAATCAACTTGTGACTGCAACATTAACTGTCAAAAACAACGGTCCTGATGCTGCTACAGGTGTAATAATGGATGATCCATTACCTGCAGGTCTTACTTATGTTTCAGACGATTCTGGAGGATCATATAACCCTCTAACAGGATTCTGGACTATAGGCAACTTAGCTGTAAACCAAACAGTTACTTTGAACATTATAGCAAATGTTACTGGTACTGGTACCTTAACTAATATCGCTGTTGTTTCAGGAAATGAGCATGACCCTGTCACTGTTAATAATCAGGCCATAGCTACTGTTAACGGTGCAGAAAATGCCGATCTTGCTATTTCAAAAACAGTAGATGATGTAACTCCACACGTTGGCGATACAATTACCTACACAGTGACTTTGTTTAATGCAGGACCAAATACAACCAACGCAACAGTAAGTGAGGTAGTAAACCCCGTTTCTGGATTGATCTTTGTAAGTGCAACTCCATCTATGGGAACATATAACAGTACTGCTAACATATGGACCATAGACAACTTTACTGCTGGATCATTAGCTTCGTTAGTACTAAAATACATAGTAAACGCTACTGGAGAAATAACCAATACTGTAGTTGCAAACAGTACAATACCGGATTTACATCCAGAGGATAATACAGCAAGTACAACTGTGAATGGACAACCAGTAGCTGATATTGCTGTTAACAAGACTGTAAATGATACAACTCCAAATGTCTTGGATGTAATTCTTTACACAATCAATGTCTTGAATAATGGCCCTAATAATGCTACAAATGTTACAGTAACTGATGTTCTTCCATCAGGCATTAACTTTGATGAATTTGGACCTTCTAGCTCTTCAGGTGTTGGCACATGGAGTGCAGTTTGGAATGGTATTAATACCGTAACAATATTCATCAGTAACATTGCTCCAGGAGGATACTTGAATGTTACCTTTGAAGCATTAATAAGCACAATACTTGGTGGTCAACATGTTGACAACACAGCAGTTAAAACCGCTGAAGATCAGTTTGATAACGACACATCAAATGATGGATCAACAGTTGGTATTGATGTGAATCCTGCAGTCGACCTAGTAATGTCCAAAACCCCTGAAAATGCTACATGGAACTATGGTACACAGCACACATTCAATATAGATGTAACCAACAACGGCCCAAATAACGCTACAAATGTTGTTATTGTGGATACTCTTCCAGTTGGTCTCGACTTTGTAAGCGCCACTAATGGTGGTGTTTGGAATTCAACTGCAAGAACTGTAACATGGACCATAAGTAACATTCCTGCAGAAGGATCTTCACATAATGAGTTAGTTGTTAGTGTTTCAGGCCATAACACTATTGTTATAAACAATGCAACAGTAACAGCAACTGAACATGAGATAAATCCTGGAAATAATTCAGATAATGCTACTGTAAATATCCCAGCACAATCAGGCCTTTATCTTACAATAAGTTCTCCAACTGAATGTACAGAAATAAGTAAAACTGCTTTAATTACATTTAAAGTTGGAAACAGAGGGCCAGATGCAGCTGAAAACGTAGTATTTACCTGGACTATTCCTGAAGGAATGGAATTTGTAAGCTTAGATAAGGATTCTGGAAACGCTACCTATGATCCTGCAACCCGAACAATAACCTGGAACCTTGGAACTGTGCCAGTAGGCGACCCATACCTCTGGGTAACTGTTAGGATGGTAAAAGCAGGAAATTACGTAATCAGACCTACTTTAAGCACAACAACATATGATCCAAACCTACAAAGCAATATAGAGTTTAGGGACATATGTGCTGATGCGCCTGAAGTTAATGCTGCAAGTAAAACCATTCCAATGAAACCAACAGGATTACCATTCGGTGCTCTTATAGCATCTATCTTGATGGTAATTGGTGGAATTGTTGTATCAAAAAGAAAATAAATTATTAGGGACTAACCATCCCCTTATTTTTTTTATTTAAATAACTAAAAAATAAATTGCTAGATTTGAATTAATTAAAATATAAAAAAGGATTTATATTAAGTCTATGACTGTTTTTCATCAGGAGTTAATGATTTCATTTTTTCTTCAAGATATTTTAAGTGCTCTTTTATTTGATTTAATTCCTGGTCTTTTTCATTGAATTTTTCCATTAGCATTTCAAATTCAGAATTTGTTCCCTGAGAGGAATTATCAAGACTTAAAAATTCCAAAGCATCAACATATTGACTTTTCATAGATTCAATATCACTAAAATCTGATTTAGTTTTATTTACTTTATATCCTAGAAAACTATCAATTGTAACTTCATCAAGTTCTGCTTCATTTAAAGCTTTTTTGAATGTTTTACGCAATGTTCCAGAAGTTAAAAACCTCCTTTTTCCATCTAAATGTCCAAAACCGGCCTTATTATTTATACGTTTGAAAATTGCTCCATGCACAGACTTAGCAAGTGGCTTATTCCATGTATTTACAAAAAGAGGATCTTCAAATGATTTAACCAATTTATTATTCATTTCCCTGTCTTTTAAGTAATCTAAAATAGCCTGGGTAGATTCTGGAGTGTTAAAAGTGACGTAATTAATCCCGGATTTAATTTTCTTAATTTGCCATGTACCTATAGTATCATTCCTTTTATCAAGGTTAGATATGACTTTAGATACATCTAATTTATCATCCTCGTTTAAATCCAAATATTCATCTACTGAATCAATAAAATCGCCATAAGTTAAATATCTAAGTTCAATAGCACCCATACCTGAAGTAAAGTGAAGTAAAATAATGGCTTTGTCCCTTAATCCAGATACATGAACTGCTTTTCTAATATCTGATTCATCAGGGATTCCAGTATTTAAATCATTTCCTGAAGTTGATAAATTCATTATATCTGGAGTCTTAATGTCAAAACTCTTAAAAAAAGCGTTTAAAGTATCATATCTGTTTTTAATTGTATTGGTTGATTTACCTTCATCTTTTAATTCATTTAAATAATCTTCTACAAAATTGTATATTTCCTGATCTTCAATTTTTATATTATGCTCTTTTTGAGCTTTTTCAATCAATTGTGTTGGATTTTGACCTATAAATTTACAGAAATCATTCAATCGCCGGGCATAAAGCATTTCAGTTGATTCCCGTATTTCTCTTTTTTTTATAAAATTTTGAAAATTTTCATCTTCAATTATATTTTCCGGCGATATTACCATCAAACCACATCCCTAGATAATCGTACATTAATTTAGTATATTATTTCTAGCTTCTATCGTATATAATTATCTTATAGTTAGTACTAAATCAAAATATCTTAAGTAAACTCGTATTTATCTTCATATTTAAATTCATAATTACCTTCATATTCCTTTTTTAATTCTTCATTCATTAATTTATTAATCATTCCCATCA
>JAEYSH010000137.1 GCA_023434825.1 Methanobacteriota archaeon
GGTTTGGCGTGACAATTGGTTATTTCAATCCTATGAGGGAAGAATATTTTAACATAGTTTTAACTCTTGCAAGGCGACACCCTGAAATCAAACTGACAGATGAAGAACTGAGATCTGCAGCCAGTAAATGGGAAATGCGCCATGGTGGAATGTCAGGGCGTACAGCACAGCAGTTCATTGATTCATTGCTAGGATCTGCTGATCTATATTGATTTGTTTTTAGAAAATAAGAATGCAGAAATTGGGACATTAGCTCAGATATGGTTGATGCACCAATATATTATCTGGAAGAATAAAATATTTGAAAAAGTTTAGCTAAATAAAAATTTAGCTAAATTTCCTAAAAACAATAATCAAAATAAGCACTAAAATCGAGATTCTCAGGATAATATAAATAAATAACCAGTCCATACTAATTTTTTATGAATGGAAATTATTAAATTTTATTAAATAAATAATATGAAAATCAATTACTTCTCAACATCTTCTATGGTGTAATGGATTCCTTCATCATCTAATTTTCTAGTTATACTGGCAGTCATTTTACCAACAGCCAAAATCATTACATTTAAACCTCTTTTTGATGCAGCAACTGCCGCATAAGGTGTAGCAAATTCAAAATCAGGCTTTATCATAAGTTTATCTGCCACTACTCGGGATATAGTTCCCATAATTCCAACATGATGGAAACCTCTATTATAAATTTCATTAATTCTGTCTAAGTTACAGGCTCTAGATCCTCCTTTATTAATGTTTGGAAGTCTAATTATAGTAACTTCGCCAGGTTTAAGTTCAATTGTACCTTCTAATTTAGTTAATGGAATATCTTCACCTTTAGCACTGTCTTGCAGTACTTCAGCACTTGCTGAAGAAGTTTCTTTTGTAGCATACAATGTTCCATTTTTCATTTTAAGCCAAACTTTCTCTCCTTCTTTTACATCTTCTTCAGCAATAGCAGGCCATACTGATTTATAAGTATTCATTGTTTCTACTACTTCATCAGCATACTTTCTAAGGTCAAAAGCTTCCTTTTTGAGTTTTTCAATACCTCTTTTAGTTATATGATAACGTACAGTATCTTCCCTTATTTCTACAAAACCTTCGTCAGTTAAACTTTTAATGTTTTCTGAAACTGCTTGTATGGTTATTCCAAGTTTTTCAGCTATATCTTTTTGACGCAGATGAGGTTGGTTCTTTGCAATCTCAGCTAAGATTTGAAAACGAGTAAGTTCACCCTTCTTTTTGAAAAATTTCATAATAAACCTCTTTAAACTACTCCATTTAAGTATTCGTCAAATGTTTGAAGGAATTTATCCATATTATCCTGTGGAATGTAAGCACCGCATGCAACGGAATGCCCTCCTCCATTTCCTCCTAATTTACCAGCTACTTTACGGATAATATTTCCAAAATGTATTCCATCGTAGGCTAAAAGACGTGAACATCTTAAAGACACTTTTATTCCTTCGTTTTCTCCATTAACTGGTGTAAAACCAATAATTGGCTTTCTCCAATCTCCATAACTTAAAATCATCCCTGCAACTGTTCCAATTACTTCGCTTTTTATTTCGCTTCCTTCAAAATACTGGAGATTTTTCATCTGTATGATTCTATCTTCTCCACGTACCCAGTCCATCTTTTTAGCAAGATAAATTCGGTGTTCCTTTGTAAGATATTCCATTTCATCCAGATCGGAGCCTTTATTACCTTTAAGTACTTTAAAAGCTATGTCTGGATTATTATGGCGACTGCATGCATTAACCGCAGTGGAAAACTCACTGGCATCTCTAAGTGAGGTATATTTTTCTTGATCTAAAAATTCGTAATATTCTCCAGCAATCAGTTTAGGAACGTGTTTTATATATTTTTTTGGCACTTCACGGCTTAGCATTTTCACTAATTCTGAAAATATTTTGCCCTTCTCTTCAGTACTTAAATCTGTTAAAGCACGTGATTTTTTACCTTTTTTAGTTGGAATATCCAGATCTTTAAGCATTTGAATACATTCATTTCTATTATTAGTAATGGGAAGATTTACATCTCCAAAATAGGAAAGGGCAATGAATATTGGCCTTGTTTGTCTTCCATATATTGAAAGATCGTTACCTGATGATACTAGATTATGTTTTATACTGTCTGTTAAAATGCTTTTATTTAAGCCCACTAATTTACCAGTTAAACTGTTTTGCATATCTCCAACAGCGCTTAAAACACCTAACCAACTTAAATCGTAAAAACCAAAGGTTCTTGAAAGTAAATATGACATTCCTCCACCAGAAATTTCATATGAGCCATCTAAATTATAATAGTGGGGATTTAATTCTAAAAATTTACCTGAAACATGGTTATCATAAATCATAGGCCTTAACGGGGGGTGATGGTCTAAAATAAGTATTTTTGATGATGAATTGCCTAATTTGTCCACATTCTGGCCAGATCCAAGATCAGAGAAAATAGTTAGTTCATTTTCGATCTCAATGTTGTCAATTTTATCCAGGGTAACGAATTCCACATGGTTTTCTATTTCCAGTTTATCAAGCATTAGCGATAATATTGAACCGGCTGATATTCCATCACAGTCAATATGGCTGTATATTTTGACATCTTCAGCTTCTTTGACCATATCATGCGCTTTTGAATACGCTTTTTTCATTAGTTCGTACTTTGCGCTGTCCATTTACTTACTCCATGATCCTAAAATTTTAAAATGATTTATTTAATGAAATTGAGATTGATAAATAATTTAAAGTTTATGACCTCATTCCCTTTATCATGTTGCTTATTTTTATAAGAAGTTCCCTTTTAGGAATATTTTTATCAACAATAACTCTTCCAGATGATTCCCACCATGATCTTGAGTAAGATTTATTATTTTCAACTTTTGGATTAAGATTGAGCTTTTTAGCAGCATTGGATATTTCCCTTAATTTAGGAGATGGAACGCCATCTTTTCTGGATATCTTTCTTCCATCTTTTTTTGTTTTCTCTGAATCAATATAAACTGGCCATATAATAGTTTCCATGATAAAACCTCATTGATTATCCATTACTTCCTCTAATTTATCCAGCATATCCTTAAAAGTGTAAACATCAGGCATAACAGGGTCAATTTCATATGCATCCAGAACTTTTTTGGTAATAGGGCCAATTGCAGCGACTAATACTTCTTTATTCTGCATAATATCTATGATTTCTCCTTTATCATTATCTTTTGCGATTTTAATAAGATTTTTAACAGTTAAAGGACTTGTAAACATTATAACGTCAATATCACGGTTTAATATATCATCGATAAGTTCATAAATCTTTGATTTATCGTCAGGCATCTCTGATTTATAGGCATCAGCAAGAATAACTTCTGCACCTCTATCTTCAAGTCCATGGGGAAGAGTATATCGTGCAACAATTGTCCTTGGAAGCCCTATTTTCATCCCTTCAACATTAAATTGTTTAAAGGCTTCAAGTAACCCTTCTGCAGTGTAATTTTCAGGTATCAAATCTATATTAACGCCGTATTTTTCTAAAGGTTCTGCCGTTTTTGGTCCAATAACTGCAACTTTTAAATCTGGTGCATTATCCAGGTTACAGTACTTAAAGAATGACTCAATGGCTCGGGGTGATGTGAAAACAAGCCAATCTAGCTCATGTAGTATTTTACATAAATTAATCATTTCTTCAGGTTTTGAATCTTTAAGTTCAATTGTAGGTGTTACAATTGGAATTGCACCATAAGATTTTACCATTTCAACTGAATCTTGAGCCCTTTCAGCAGGTCGGGTTATAACAATTTTTTTACCTTCTAAACCTTTCATAATTAAACCTCTACTGAATTAAACTATATTCTTTATATTTTAATAATGTATCTTATTTAGTTTAATTACACTGATTATAATGATATAAACTTTAAAATAAAAATAAAATGATTAATTTAAATTATATCTAAAAAATTAATCATCAATTTGCTTTATTTCTTTAAAAACATCTACCACATGTCCTATAACTACTAATGCTGGTGGTTTGATGTCTTTCTCATTGATATTCGAAAGAGTACCGGTTATTATCCTTTCATTTTTCAATGTACCGTTTTCAATAACACATACCGGAGTTTCTGGATCTTTATATTTCATTATTTCAGCAGTATTTTCAGCTAAATTACCAATACCCATAAGTATAATGATTGTATCTGCAGTAAAATCCCATTTTACTTGTTTTGATTCTTTTGTTGGGTCTTCATGTCCGGTAACAAATGTAACTGAAGTAGCAACACCTCTATGGGTTACTGGAAGTCCTATTGTTGTTGGAACACCAATTGCGGAAGTTACACCGGGAATTAACTTAAATTCGAGCCCTTCTTCAGCAAGAGCAAGCATTTCTTCTCCTCCTCTTCCGAATATAAAGGGATCTCCTCCTTTAAGTCTTACAACAACATCATTTTCTTTAGCTTCTTTTACCAGGATTTCATTTATTTCTGGTTGGGTTTTAGAATGATGTCCTGCTTGTTTACCTACATAAATGAGTTTTGCACCTTCTGCATGATTTAGAATTTCTTCATTAGCAAGTTTATCGTATAATACAACATCTGCTTCATTTAATGCATTAACTGCTTTTAGTGTGATTAATTCGGGATCACCAGGTCCTGCGCCTACTAAATAAACTACCATGTATTCACCGTTTAATTTGTAAAAAAATATTCAAAATATTTTTGATTTTGGACGTAAAAATTATTAAATAAATTAATAAATAATTCTTTTAAGTCATTTTCAGGATTTAAATTTAACTATTCCTTTAAAGAACTTCAATCCGTCATCAGAACCTAAAACTGCTTCTGAAGCTCTTTCTGGATGTGGCATAACTGCACATATAAAGCCTGTTTCATCACAAACACCAGTTATACCTTCCATTGAACCGTTAGGATTTTTCCCTTCAAATTGGAGTACAATCTGGTCTTGATCATGAAGTTTTTCTATTTCTTCAGTATAGTATCTGCCTTCAGCATGAGCTATAGGCATTGTTATAATTTCTCCTTTTTTATAAAGGCTTGTAAATGGAGTTCTTGTGGTTGTAACTTTCATCTCCGCACTTTCACAGATGAATTTAGCATCTTTATTGTTTGTAAATACTCCCGGCACCAATCCTACTTCTCCTAAAATTTGAGCGCCGTTACAAATACCAAGAACTGGTTTTTCTTCCTTAACAACTTCTTTTATTCCCTCAATAACGGGAGTTATACTTGCTATTGCTCCTGCTCTTAGATAATCCCCATATGAAAACCCGCCGGGAATAACAATAGCATCGAATTTGGTTAAATCTTCTTGATTCCACCAAACATAATCTGGTTCTCCACCTGCAAGTTCTAGAGCGTGGTATACGTCTCTATCACAGTTTGAACCTGGAAAACGTATGATTCCAACTTTCATTATTTTTCCTCATGAATTTAGTTATTATTTGGAGCTATTTTTATTTCGTAATCGTGAATTACTGGATTGCAGAGAAGTCTCTGACACATATCGTCTACTTCTTCTTTTGCCAGTTGTTCGTTCTTTTCATCGATTGTAAATTTAATTATTTCAATAGTATCAGTTCCTTCAACTTCGTATCCTAAAAGCGCAAGTGCCCTTTGGATGGTAGAAGCTTCTGGATTTAACATACCTTTTTTAAGGCTAATTTTAACTTCAGCATCGTATTTCATGTTATCACCAAAATAATAAATTTAATAAATAAATGTTATTTTTATGTTCATAGATTATTGTCTATACTTATTAATTTTACTCAAATTTTTATCTAAATATTATAAAAATATTGGTTTAACCTAATAGCGTCTTAAATTTCAATTTCCCATTTCTTTTTATCTTCTTCGTCAAGTATAATCGATGCTACTCGTTTATATGCTTCAACTACGCCGGATTCACCTTGTCTAAATAAATCTTTATCCAGAACATCGCAGGTTTCGCTGTCCCAGAATCTGCATGTATCAGGGCTTATTTCATCGCCTAAAATTAAGTTTCCATCCTGGTTATAACCATACTCAATTTTAAAGTCAGGAAATAGAAGTCCTTTAGATTCAAGGAAATCTTTTAAAACCTTGTTAATTTTTAAGGTAGTTTCCTTTATATTCTTTAGTTTTTCTTCATCTGTAAGCCCCAGTGCAATTGCGATCTCATCATTTAACATTGGATCTCCATATTCATCACTTTTATAATCTATTTGCATAATTGGAGGATCTAATGTTTGCTGTGGCTTGAATGGGTATCTCTTAAGCAAGCTTCCAGCAGCTATATTTCTGGTGATTACTTCAAGAGGAATCATTTCCAGTTTCCATGATAACATGCATCCTGGTTTGATAAGTTCTATATATTGGGTCTTTATTCCAGCCTCTTCAAGTATTTCAAAGAATTTTGAAGAGATTATTGAGTTCCAGTAACCTTTTTGGCCTAGTTTATCTTTTTTTGCCCCATCACCAGCAGTTATATCATCTCTAAATTCTACAACAACTTTTTTTGGGTCATCAGTTTCGTACACGCCTTTTGCTTTACCTTGGTA
>JAEYSH010000039.1 GCA_023434825.1 Methanobacteriota archaeon
TAACAATATTTTGATAGAAAATTTCCTTATATATCTATTAAATCTAAAGAAGCAGTTACTAACCACTAATTGATTAAAATGTATGAATACAAAGCTTTTGGACTTAATATACATTCTGAAATTTACCTTCCAGAACTTGCAACCAAAAAATCAGATAAACCTGACTTAACTATTCGATATGGAAATTTTGATGTTTATTCAGGTAAGTCTATAGTTGAAGGAGAATATTTTAGAGTTACAGAAAACTCTATTTATAGGTTCTGGGATGATATTGGCAAATTTAAAATAAATAATGGTAATGAAATCCTAATTGACCCTGCAACTGATGTAAATGATAAAGTATTCAGGAGTTTTATCTTAGGAACAGTAATGGCTTCTCTTCTTTATCAAAGAGGCTTATTTGTAATTCATGCAAGTGCAGTAAACCTAAATGATGAAGTAATAGCATTTTTAGGTAACAAAGGCCAGGGAAAATCAACCACAGCAATGACATTTTACCTGCATGGATATCCAATTATAGCCGATGATTATATAGCTGTAAAACCTAATAGTGTTCCTTTTGTATATCCCGGTTATCCTAGTCTAAGATTATCTTATAAGTCACGAACATATGGATATTTTAGCCAAGAGAAGTTATATTTTAATGATTATGAAATAGATAAAATACATGTACCAGTAATCAATAGGTTTTCTTTCGACAAAATACCTTTAAAGAAGCTATATGTATTAAATAGAGGAGAAAATTTAAAAATTAGTGAATTTAAACCGCAAGAGTCCCTCATGAAACTTGTAGAAAACACATTTGAAATAAACAGGTTTAAAAAATCTGATTTTGTGCATAATCTCAATCAATGCGCATCTTTATTAGATCACATTGATATTTCACTTTTAGAAGTTCCTAATTCTATAGAAGAACTAGATAAAGTAGTTGAACTAATTAAAAGGGATATTAAATAATCTAAATAAAAATAATTCTAGATACGGATATAATTATTTTAAATTATATTTTTATACTGAAAGAATCCTAAATAAATGTAGGAAATTTGGAGATAATAAAATGAATTTATCAAAATCATCTGTTATTAAGGTTACAAAAAATGCAGTTCATTGCGATGTTGAGGATGAAGTAGTCATTTTAGGAATGGAAGACGGAATTTATTATGGACTAAATCCCGTTGGTGCTTTTATATGGAATCTGGTTCAAAAACCTGTAAAAGTAGAAGAAATCCGTGATTCAATATTAGAAGAATTTGATGTTGGCGAGGAAGAATGTGAAGCTGATTTAATGGAATTACTTAATGAATTACTCGAAAAGAACCTTATCGAAGTTGAAAATCTCTGATTTTAATCACAATTGAAGTTGTGGTAAAAAATAACTGTTATTTAAATAAATTCTTTTGATCTGAAAAATATAAATTTCACCAAAAATTTAATTTTGGAGCTTATAATGAGTAAAACAGCCACTTTTTTTAAGTTGAAGAATTTTGATAAATTAATTTTAATTAAAGCACTGTTTTTACTCTGGATTATAAGAATAATGTTATGGATCCATCCTTTTCAAACTTTACAAAAAATTTTAACCAGATTTAGTTCTACGAATAAAAATGAATCACCTAAAACTACTATGAAGAAATTAATTTGGGCCATAAATGTGATGAGCATATATACTCCTAATGCAACTTGTTTAACTAAAGCATTAGCTGCGCAGTTATTATTAGCTAGGCATCACTATTCTTCAAACATAAAGATAGGTGTCTCTAAAAATGAATCCGGATTTGAAGCTCATGCATGGTTAGTATCAGATGACAATATAATTCTTGGAGAATCAGAGAAGGAATATATTCCAATATTAAATATGGATGGAAAAACAAGATAAGTGCAATAATAGGAATAATTACGTACCTAAATTAAAGTTAAATTTATGATTTGGTTAAATTGAATAAATTATTTATACAATTGAATACAATTTTTATACATGTTAGGGAGAATTTTTACATCAAAAGTTAGAGTTAAAATTTTAACAGTATTCATGATAAATCCCGAAAAAGAGATGTTTGTTAGAGAAATTGAAAGGATCACAAAGGAAAATATTAACGCAGTTAGGAGAGAATTATCAAATCTAGAAGATATTGGGCTTTTGAAGAGTAAAAAACAGGGAAATATGAAATATTATTCTGTAAATAAGGACTTTCCAATATATGAAGAATTAAAAAGTATTATCTTAAAAACTGAAGGGATAGCAAATTTTATTAACAGCAATTTAAGTCAAATAGGTGAAATTAAATTGGCATTTATATATGGTTCCTTTGCATCTGGTAAAGAGGATGCAGGAAGTGATATTGATATCTTTTTAGTTGGAAAAGTAAATGAAGATAAAATAATAAAAGAAATTTTAAATCTTGAAGATGAGTTATCCCGAGAAATAAATTATGTTTTGTTCAGTGAAGAGGAATTTGAACAGAGAATGAATGATAAAGATACATTTGTTACAAATGTTTTAAGGGAACCAAAAATAATGATAATAGGGAGATTTAAATGTTAAGGAAACTGGAAGCAGAAGGATATATCAAGAAATTATCCAGTTCACCAAGGCAAGTTGAAGAATCTATTAAACTTGCAGAAAGAGATCTAGAAGTTGCAAAAACGGTCTTGAATAAAAATTATGATTGGGCATTTAATATAGCTTATAATTCTATTTTGCAGTGTATTCGTGCTCTAATGTTTGAAAAATGTTACAGGCCTTCAAGTAGAAATTCCCATGTGGCTACCGTAAAATTTGCTAAAATATTTTTAGATGAGTCTGATATTCTTTATTTTGATAGAATGCGTAGAAAAAGGCATCACGCTGTTTATGAT
>JAEYSH010000025.1 GCA_023434825.1 Methanobacteriota archaeon
GATGTAGATCATTTGATAATAATTGAATTTCATTATGTAAATTTAGTTTTGGATAATTAAACATCGGAAAATTAAATTTTTTCATGAAAATAAATAACTAAAGGGATTCTATGGACTTTCAAATAACATTTTTACTAATAATACTAATTGCACTTTTGATTGATCTTGCTTTTGGAGAGTTTCCAGCGAAAATACATCCTGTAGTCTGGATGGGGAAATTAATTGATATATTAAGGCGATATTTAATTAATTATAGAAATAGAATTTCAGGAATAATTTTAACACTTACTCTACTAATTATATTTACACTTGCAACATACGTCTTAATCTCTTTTTCGACTCAAAATTATATAATTTATATTTTAGTTTCGTCCTTAATTTTAACAACTACATTTGCAATTAAGGTTCTGATTAGTTCTGCATCTGGTATAAGAAATGATCTTAAAAATGACATTAATATAGCAAGGAAAAATATGTCTTATCTTGTTAGCAGAGATACCAGTAACCTTTCAAGTGAAGAAATAGTTTCAGCTACAGTTGAAACATTAACTGAAAACATTACAGATTCTGTTATAGCTCCTTTATTTTATGCTTTTATATTTGGAGTTCCTGGAGCTGTAGCTTACAGAGTGGTTAATACACTTGATGCTATGGTGGGTTATAAAAAGCCTGAAACAATTAAAATAGGATGGTTTCCAGCAAAACTGGATGATATATTGAATTACTTGCCTGCAAGAATTACAGGGTTATTAGTTGTCATATCTGCTTTAATTTTAGGTATGGATTGGAGAAATTCATATAAAATAATGGTAAGAGATGCTAGAAATCCAGACAGCCCTAATTCTGGTTATTCGATGGCTGCTGCTGCAGGTGCTCTTGGAATTAGACTGGAAAAAATAGGTTACTATGAACTTGGAGATGAAATGAATGCATTAAAACCTGAAAAAATAGATGATGCCATAAAATTAACCAGGGCCACAATATTTTTATTTTTGATATTTACATCTATAATATACTATTTAATCATAATAATGGCTTTTGAATTCATTTGATGATAAAATAAATCTTTAATGTATATTATGTAAGTCATATAATTAAAAAATAATTCTTATTAAATTAATTATTAGTCTATTTAGTGAACTGGTCTATGATCTTCTTTATGGAACCTGTTTTAATTAAAACAGAGATTTTAACGCCATCTTCTATTATTTTATCCTGCATAGGTATGCTTATATTCCCATTTTCATACACTGTAACTATAATATAATTTGGATTGGGACTTAAATCGCCAATTTTTTTACCTATAACTTTTGGATTGGTCACGGTTATATCCAGCAGCTCTGCATCTCCTTTACCTAAAACAACAAGATCCGCAATTTTTGGTCTCAAAATGATTTTTTCAAGATAACTTGCAGCTGTAAGCTCTGGGCTTATTGCAGAATCAATACCTGCCTTTTTAAATGCATCAATATGGTTATAATCACTTACTCGAGCTATGATTTTGGGGACATTAAAATCTTTAACCAGAATACATGAAAGTAGATTGATTTCATCATGTCCAGTAGCTGCTACAAAGACATCGGCATCTTCTATATTTGCTTCTTTCAATATCTTAGTATCTGTTCCATTTCCACAAATTACCAATGCATCCAGCTCTGCAGCTACTTTATTACACAATTCATCATCATTTTCAATAAGGGTAACGTCTTGATCATCTGAAATTAAAAAAGAAGCAAGATTTATTCCTACTCGTCCCCCTCCAAGTATAACTACATACATTTTAGTCTCCAGACTCTTATAATCAATTTAAAATTTTTGTGATAATTTTAAACACTAATCTTTAATTTATGAAATATGAAATATTTATAATCATTGAAATTGAGGATAAAAATGAAAATAGCTATAATTACAATAACAGAAGATGCGCAGAAACTTGCAGAAAACCTTAAAGATCATCTTATAAATGATTCAACAGTCATATCTGTAGAAATATTTAATAAAAACGTTAAAAAAGTATTAAATAGTGTTTTTAGCGAATATGATTGTATTTTAGGTATTATGGCTACTGGAATAATGGTTAGAAATATCTGTCCATTAATAAATAATAAAATTGAAGATCCTGCAGTCCTGGTTTTAGATGATCAGGGTAAATATGTGATAAGTCTTCTATCCGGCCATTTTGGTGGAGCAAATGATATTGCACTTAAAATTTCTAAAATTTGCGGTGCAAAACCTGTAATAACAACAGCAACTGATATTCATGGTAAAATGGGGATAGATTCACTTGCCAGGAAATATTATTTTGATATTGATAATGTTTCCAAAATAAAGGCCATAAATTCTGCTCTGGTTAACAATGAAAAGGTCGATTTATTTGTTCCTTCAAATTTCAGTTTTATATTTGAAGATTCTATGGTTAAAAAATCTTATAATTACATAAAATCATCTGATAATGAAGTAAGAGCTAAATATAAAGAAAACTGCATTGAATTAAAGCCTAGAAAACTTGTTGTTGGAATTGGCGCACGTAAAGGGATATCTAAAGAATCAGTCCAAAAAGCTATACATGAATCAATCAATTTGCTCAATTTATCACTTGAAAGGGTAGATTTACTTTCAACAGCAGAAATAAAGAAAAATGAAGTAGGAATAATTCAAACAGCACGCGATTTAAATGTTCCGCTAAATATTGTCACTGTTGACATGATTAAGTCATTAAATCATCCTGACTGTACGAATTCAAAATTTGTTGAAGATAAATTTGGAATACCTGGGGTATGCGAGCCTGCAGCCTTAGTTTCAGCCGGGGAAAACTCAAAACTTATATTCAAAAAAACATCATTTAATGGAGTTACAGTTGCAATTGCAGTTTCGTCTGTTGATAGAATCAATGATTTGATCAATAAGTAATCAATTTAAGATATAATTTCTATAATTTATGATAATTCATTGAATATGTATGTTATTTTAATGATTTTAGTGCAATATTAAAAATAATTAAATATAATTATACCAAAAGGTTTTTACTCTATTAAATATAAAGATGAATAATTAGACTATTTTACATTTTATCTAGTTTGATTATTATGGAGGTTTTATTATGAATGAAGAAGCATTTAATCGAGTTAATGATATATTACAACATATAATGGAAGATACAAGTGTCCCTAGAAATATTAGACGGGCAGCAGAAGAATCCCGGGATATTTTGGCTAAAGATGATGACGAACCAACTATTCGTGCAAGTACTGTAATTTCAATTCTTGACGAGATTAGTAACGATCCAAACATCCCTATACATGCAAGAACCCTTATATGGAATGTTTTAAGTGAATTAGAGTCTGTAAGAGACTAAATTTAATTTTTAAAATATATAAATAACTCATTTTGAATATATCGGCAATAGCCGATAAATAAATACTTATTTTTTTAAATTCTTATTTAAAATTCTTTAAAATTTAAAATAAAGGTTCTATGGTTTTAAATCTAAAGTGTGAGCTATAAACTGAGTTTTAGCAATATCTTCAATGAATTCAGCAAGTAAAGTAGCTTCATCTAAATTAATGCCTGCAGCAACGACACCGTGATTTTTTAATATTACAACATCTTCCTTTTTCATCATTCGGGCTGTATCTTTCGCAAGTTCATTGCTTCCAGGTTTTGAGTATTTAACCGAGGCAATATATGGATTTTCAATTTTTCCGAAGCCTTCCAATCTTTTTAATTCTTTTCCAGACATTGAAAAACCAGCTGCATGTGGAGAATGAGTGTGGACTATTGCATTAATGTCATCTCTTTCATTGTAAATACCAAGGTGCAAAAAAGTTTCAGAAGAGGGTTTACCGTCTCCTTCAAGTCTATTTCCTTCCATATCAACTATTACAATGTCATCAATTCCAACCTTTCCCTTTGAAATCTCACTTCTTGTGATCGCAACTTTAGAAACTCCTTCCTCGTAAAATCGGCAGCTAATATTCCCTGATTTACCTGGAGTAAGGCCTTTAATACTAACTTGATGAGATGCATTCACTAAATCATTTAGAATTTTATTTTTAGACATAATATCCCTTTTTTTAATAAATATAAATTAAAATTAATTTATGCAAATTTCAGGAGTTTAAAAGAACCTTTATGAATAACAGGTACTTCTGCACAAGTTGGCATAATATTATATATTTTCTGAAACTCTGTTTGAGACTGAAAAGTGCCTGAATTTATCATATGAACGCCTTTATGTTTTTTGTAGGCATTAATATGCACGTGTCCTGTATGGAAAACATCTGGAACATCAGTTATAACCATATGATCCCCATATTCTGATGCAAGAGGAGTTCTTTCTCCATATATTGGGGCTAAATGCCGTTTTTCCATGAGTTCTGTCATTATCAAGTCCGATTGCTGATGAGAAAATCCTTTAATGGACATAGCCATATCATCAAAGCTTCTTCCATGATAAATAAGAACATTAAGTCCATCTAAGCTGACTATTCCTGGATTACTTACAAATTCTGCATTTTTAAGTTTGTATAAAGATTCGGCATATTTTTCTGAAATAGCAGGTTGAGGTTCAGCCAGTCGAGCTGCATCGTGGTTTCCAGGGGAAATTATAATTTTAATATCTGTTCTTATCTGGCCTAATAGACGGGCTGCCTCATCGTATTGCCCATATATATCCTTTATGGTAAGTTCTTTTTCTTGATGAGGATAAATACCTATTCCATCAACCAAATCTCCTGCAATAACCAGATATTTTACATTGTTAGCAATATCTTGCTGCTTATCATCTCCAAAATCACCATTA
>JAEYSH010000153.1 GCA_023434825.1 Methanobacteriota archaeon
ATTCCACTCTCTTCATAAATTTGGTGGCCTAAATCGGTTAATTTAGGGATTTTATCCCCATCTTTGCCAACATCACAACCAATAAGAGTTGTTCCGGCACTGTATGCCGCTTCAGGTTCAACAGGGACTGTCCCAAATCTATCTCTATTTTCTGGAACTTTCCCTATATCCAGATGTTCATGGGCGCGTATTGCATATTCTTCTGCCATCTTCCAGTCTGCTTTTTTTAATATATCTTTATTATAGAGATCTAAAGCGGCTCCACCACGTTTATCTACTCTTTCTGTTCCCCTGATTATTGCATCAGATACTCCTCCAGCAAGCCCGCAGAAGTTACCTACTGTTTTTGCATAAGGTTCCTGACCATTGGTAATTCTTCCAGCAAGGGTTGTTCCAAAATCAATTGAAACACATGGATTTCTATAATCAACGTTAGTCCACTTAGAACCAACCTTAATGCCTGCAGTTACAAGTTCCCCTTCCATTTCATTTGCAACAACAGCCCTTCCAGTTGGAGGAATTACGCTAACAACAGCACCATCAAACATTACTTTATCTAATAAAGAAAAGTCCCTTAATTTCTTTGGAAGACTATCTTTGCTCATTGAAGGAGACATTTTACTTGGAGGGATTCCAGCATCAAGGCAGCCGTCTGCAAGAGCAATAATAAGTTCTCCAACTTCTTTTGGTGATGCAAATCCTGCAGTAACTCCAGTAGATCGCACTACAAAATCAAGATCTTTTTGAAGATCTATCTTAGCACGTTTTACAGATTCCAGAATTGTATCCCTGACCATTTCAGAAACAGATTCTTTAGTAAGTTCCACTTCCCAAACAGTTTCGCCAAATACTTTTTCACCTTTTTTTGGTGGTCTAATATCCCGTGTCATCTTAACTGTCTTATCAAGAAGATACGTTTTGCTTGTATTCAAATTAGTGGCAGTTAAAATGCATTTTGTTGTTGTGTTACCCAGTTCAACAGAAGCTACAATGTAATAAACGTCAGGACGAAGATTTTGTCCATATCCCTGCCCTACTTTTTTAGTTGTAAAAGACGCCATTTTTGCATCTTCTATAGTAATATATCTGCTTTTTGCAATTACTGGCTTTGGACCTCTACTAAATATTTTTCCTAGAAATGACAATAATTTCCCTCCAAAAAATCAACTTTAATCTATTAATAAAATTGTTAAAAGAGGTTATATATTTTATGAAATAATCCTTAAAAATTACAAAAATTAGTAATAACTTAAAATTAGAATCAATTTAATTTGTTTTATTTAAAAAATAAAGAAATTTAGGCGAATAAATCGCCTTAATTACTTAGAGTAATTTGTTTATTGGGTGTTCTTCGATTGGTTCGGTTCCTATATCTTTAGCTGCTTCTGCTATGAATATATCAGCCATACCACAAGCAGGGAACGCCATTCTAGCGTTTTCTATAGGACCAAAGAGTACGAAGTCTCCACCAGCCATTTGCTGAACGAGGTTTGAACCTACATCACAAACAGGCCATGCTTCTGCGTGTCCCATTCCACCTTTTTCTACAGGTTTTTTGTAAGTTCTTAACCAGTCCCATGCAGATGGAACGTTGTGGATACCGGATCCTACTGGTAGTCCCCATTTACTTTTAACAGCAAATGATGTTCTACATGCAGGTCCTGCACCTTGTCCGAGAGGTGTAATAGCTACATCCATGAATGGTTTGTCGATTCCGCAAGCTTCAGACATTGGAAGTAATCCTTCGTCTAATGCTGCTCCACCGTTTTCCCAGATGTTGATTTTACCTTCTATACCAGCTTCCATAGGGTTAAATCCTAAAACAATAGAAGCTGTAATGTCGGTTTCTTTTAGTGCGTCTAATTCGTCTGCTTCTGAAGCCATGTTTATAGAGTTGTAGATTGCTCTGTCAGCTAATCCTGCTTCGTTAGCGTACTTTGCACCTGCAGCTCTTGCTTCTGCTGATGTTGAATCTATCATGAATGGTTTGTCACAAATGTCACCAACAAATTCCAGATATTTAACTATTGCTTCTGGTGTTTGTCCAAAAGTCTGGACAATACATGGGTTTCCAGTAACATCTGACATTTCTTCCATGGTTTTAATACGTTCTTCTGCTGCGTCTTTATCAAAGACACCTGCTTTTTCATCACTAATAATATTGTGTCCACCGTAAAAGATGGTTCCTGCTAGAACAGTTGGGTATTCACCAGGCTGGCCTCCAACTTTCACTCCAGCAACATCTATTACAATTTGTTCTTTATCAAATCTAAACATTGCGTAAACCTCCTTAATTACATACCTAAAGCTTTTAGGAATGCTCCGATTGCTACAACTTTAAATACTATAAACAGGATTATGAGTCCTATTATAATCCCGTATAAAATACCAATATCTCTACCTATTTGTTGACCCATTCTCTGAGAGATTTCACCCCATGCGAATTCGACTTTTTCGTCCATGTCGTCTAATCTCTCGTTCGCTTTATTAAAGTCATCTGCAGAGACCATAGGGCGAGGTATAACATTTTTTTCTTCTGCCATAATTCATGTCCCCTATTTCATTAATACATATAGAATTGGTAGACCTACAAGGAGCATTGCAAGTATGAAACCTAGTGCCATACCGTAAATCCTTGTGGCAATGAGACCTGCAAATAATCTCTGATCTCTTCCAATTAAACTGGTTCTGTATTTAACATCTTCTGCTACTTTTCTTATTCCCCTAATGTTAGGTTTATTTGATATTAACATCCTTAAACCTCCTTATATTAGCAGTATGGTTCCAATAACCAGTGTGAAGACTAAGCCGATCATTATACCCTGGACTTTACCAGAGTACATACCAGCAAATATTCTCTGTAATCCACCTACAGATTTAACCTGAGTCTGAATATTTCTCATTCTTGCTTCGATTAATGCTGTTTCTGGAGTTACAGGTGGTACTTCTTCACCTTCTTCTTCTTCTGCTCCGCCTTCTTCGACCTTAATAATCATTGCTTCTTCTTCGAAGGCTCCTGGGTCTTTTTCTATGCATTCTTTTACTTTAGCTTGGATCTGTCCTGCATCTTCGGTATCGATTAGGCTTACAATTTCAAATTGCTGCTGGAATCTTTCAATACCTTCATCTGGAATGTTTTCAATGAATGGTATAGCTCCGGTAGCACCTGCAATTTTCCTTTTTTCGTCTACACCGTTAGCATGTAATGCTTCGATACTCTGTCCTGTAATGTGTCCTTGTACCTCAGAACCGCATAAGATTAAGAATCTTAAGTTAGGGTTGGATATAAGGTTAGCTAGCATTTTTTCAATACCGAGGTTCTCTGTTTTGCAAGGTCCTGCTATTGCTGCACCTGCTGCAACAGGAACGTCCTCGTTGTGTGATGCGAGTGTGGTTGCTGCTACTGGACTTTCAGGATCACCGACTACGTAATCCCCGTTAACAACAGGCCATCCTTCTGCTGGTGATTTTTTATCAGCCACTTAATACACCTCCTAAATTCCAAATAGAGCAACAAGTACAATTAGCCCTAATATAAATCCGTAAACCATGTTTGTTAATTTACCAGCGTTCATGTAAACGCCTTCCCTACCCGGGAAGGAACCTGGAGAAACTGTTGTTGGATCAAGGCTTGTGTAAATATCTTCTACTCCAATCTCTAATTCGTCTAATTGTTGATTAATTGTGTCCATAGACACTATTACGACATCTCTACCTAATGCGGCTCCTAGAACTCCTGTAGAAGGATCTAGAGTTAGGTTCATTTCAGGAACAACTTTTATTAATGGTAACATTTCTGCCATTTTAATTCCTCCTTAGTGCTCCTCTTCTTTAGGCCACATACCAGACCATTTAACTGATGCTGCGTCTTCTGCTGAAGCTGCAAGGAATGATCTAATGGATACAAACCATGCTAATGCGCCAATTATAGCAACTAACCACCATACTGGGTTTATTCCTATAGAAATAAGCCCCACTATAGCCATTGCCATAAATCCAGTGGATGCTGCAAGTTTTAAAGTTCTGGTTTGGTCTTCATTTGGACCTAAACACGCGTTGAATGGGTGCTGTATAGCCATTGTGTTTAAAATAAACAGTAAAGCTATAAATCCAGTTGAAATAACAGTTTGTTGAATTACTGGCATTGCAATGCTTCCAGCTATTGCTGCTGAAAATCCAATTACGGATAATGCTGCTGCACCTGATAATTCAGCTGTACATTGTACTAAAACTGGTATTTTCATTTTAATTACTGATTTACCTACAATAGCAACTATTGCACCTACTATCATAGCTATGATTAATCCCATAATCGGTCCTGCTAAAATTAGGCCGCCAAAGATTACTGCTCCTGCAAGACCAGCTAAACCACCGATAATACCTACAGCAAGTGACATGTAACCAATTGAAGGTACACCAGTACCTAAACCGTAGCTTGCTACTCTTCTTATTGCATCAGCACCCCATATTATGGCTGCGACTGCTCCTAGAGCTGCAAATAATGGTCCTAATGAGCCTGTAAATGGTAACAAGTAAATACCTACAAGTCCACCTACAACACCAAGTGCTATGGTTCTGCTGGCCGGTATAGCTACACCTGCGGGTCCTCCGCCTGCTGCTGACATATTAGATACCTCCAACAAGTAATAATGATACAATTCCTGCTACTAGCGATACAATGAAACATGCTAGTATTCCTCTTGGGAGTCTTTTAAATTTAGGGTCGTGGAAACCTTCTATAGTACCACCAATGTTGTATGAAGCTACAACTGAGTTAATAAAGAATACACCTAAAGCGGCTATTCCTGCAAGTGTTGCTGCACCTAATGATACTGATCCGCCTATGGCTGCATAAGCTGGTAATGCGGATAGCGCATTGTAAAGGTAGTAGTAAATTAATCCTCCACCAATACCACCTAAAAGCCCTCCGATAATTCCACTTACAAAACATACTGTTGGAATTCCGTGACCTTCAGTACCGGGTGTAACAAACTTATCTTGATTATATTTAGTTATTGGGTCAGTGTCGACCTTAGCTGATGCTGGTACAGTTCCTACACCGAATATATAAACCCAGTTACCTACGAGCATAGTTATACCGAGCATTAAACCTGAACCTATGGCACCTGCTGCTAAAACTAGCCAGAGTGGTTGTCCGGTCATTGCTGCTGCTGTGATGAGTCCTGTCATACCACCACCAGCTGCGAGCATAGCAGTACCTGTTCCCACACCTGTTGCTGTTGCGATAGCTGCTGGAGCTCCTCCTACTGGTATGAAGTGTACACCTCCACCAATGAGAACCCCACCAACAGTTACGCCGACTATTACTAATGGATCCATTCTTTTTCCTCCTTATTCTTCCAAGTATGGCCCGTATTTAGCCCTGGCAAATACTTCTAATCTGTTGTTGATGATTATCAATAGTATGAGTATCACAATACCGGCTATAACTCCGCCCACTAATCCGAATACAATTGTTATCCAGAAGCTTAGGAATACTATAAGACCAAATGCGAAACCTGTAACAGGTCCACCAAATTTGGCACAGAAATAAACGACATCCATAGAGTTTCTAGGGCCCAGTTCTGATTTTCGAGTTATATCACCGTGAATAGCTACTGGAATACCTCCACCAAATGGGTATTGCTGGTATTCACGTTCTGCACCGTAGTGAACGTCACCTGTTGATGAACCTATAGCACCTATTGTTATACCCCAAAGTACTGCAAGTAGCGGTAATGGGAATGGGTGCCCTAATCCTTGGATTGGTAAGGTCATTAAATATGATAATCCTACTATTGAAAATGTTACAATAAATCCGTGTCCTGTTATTGGTCCTAAATGTTGAGTTAAAACATCAAGGAACACTGGCTGGTTGAATTGTGATTGACTTACAATCCTACCTAAATGTGATGTTGTAGCGAATACTGCGTGGACTAACGCAGCTACAGCTG
Source organism: Methanobacteriota archaeon (assembly GCA_023434825.1). Classification (GTDB taxonomy): domain Archaea; phylum Methanobacteriota; class Methanobacteria; order Methanobacteriales; family Methanobacteriaceae; genus Methanobacterium_D. The sequence continues at coordinate 5,955 of JAEYSH010000153.1, forward strand.
CACCTGCAGCTATCGCCATTATGACTGGTAGGTTTAAAGATGCCATTAATATAAATGCCACTGAACCTGCTATACCGGCCCATGTACCCATCTGCACTGGTTCTCCTGACACAGCTTTGTTAACCATTCTGTGAAGGTTACCCATCTGTGGGGCAAGTTGAACCTGAGAGTTAGGGTTACTCATTGATCCTACATCAGATTCTAAATCTTCTGCAGCTCCGGCAATAGTTGCAGCGGCTCCCATGAGAGCAACAACACCTAATCCTGTAATCATAGGGTCTACCATGTTTTTTTCCTCCTTATTTAATAAAATAAAAAATAGGTGTTTGCGTTACACCTATTTTGCTGGGGAGATAAGAGCTCTTTCTCCTGCTGGTTCGAATTCTCTTAATGCACCTTTAGCAAATTCAGCTCTTATGTTTGAGAAGTCAAACTGTAAGTTGTCATCTGCAAAGGCGATTTTGACTAGTGGGTTAAATACAAAGGCGTCTCCTCTAGCAGCGTGAGCTGATTGAGCGATACCTGCGTATTCACCTTGGTGACCTACGTTCATAGCGTAGTTAGGATAGTTTGCTCCTCTTGCTTCAAGAGGTAATCCTTCGTCTCCTCTAATTGCGAATACGTTTGCTGCACCACACTGGTCTTGCAAGTCGTAACCATAGAATCCAAGTCTGGAGTGCTGTTCTTTGTGTTAGTACATGGATAAGTACCATGCGCTTAAACCAGTTTGAGCGTTTCCAGTAGCGAATCCAGTTGAAGCACCTGCTGCTGCTGCAACAATGGATGCTCTCTGTGATCCACCGAATATGGTTTCTAAAAGTGCTGGGTAATCTTCGAACTGTTCAAGTGCGTAGAATGTAACTTCTGAACCTACATCAAGGACAGTTTCCATGGTGTTAGGTGCTTCGGTTAATCCAAATTTGTCTTCTACGTATTCTTGACCATAGTATGTGAAGTCATCAAGCACATTGTCAGTGTACGCTGCTGTAGCGTATTGTGTAAATCCAACACCACCTGACATGTATGAACCTAGCCAGATCTGGTCGTAGAGTGCTGCACCGGCAGCTACAACGTCAAGAGTTACTCGTACTGGGTCATCAGCGTTTACTCTGGATGACTGTACTATGTCACCGAGGAAACCGAATGCGATTCCACCAGGTTCGTTTTCTCCTCTTGCTCTTCTTACTGGTAAGTATGAACCCATGTGTACAACTTCTGCGTGTTTTGAAGCGTATGCGAAGTCACCAGTTGCGGCTTCCCCTGCTGCTTGTTTGTATGCAGAAATCATGGACATACCAATTTGCATAGCGGACCATCTGGAAGTTGTACCACCGTCACAAGTTCTTGAAACAATGGTTGGTATTCTTACAACTTGCCACATTGCGTCTCCTACTTCAGCTTTTAAAGCTTCAGCTTGGTCGTCAGGGAACATTTTGTTAATGTCGATGACGTAGGATTGGTCAATTTCGTCAGCTATTTCATCGTTACCAGTGAAGATTTTCACGTAACTGTCGTACACTAATGATGGGTTTGTTTCCACCATGTGTTCTTGAACAACTGCTGCACCAGGCATAGCGTGGTTTACAGTTTCTAGGTAATGAGTAATTGTCTCAGGAGTAACTTCTTTACCTAATCTTTTTTCAATAACAGTGTGTGCAGAGTTTAAACCTACAACAACAGTTCTTCTTATATCGTCCCACATTTGCTGGATAGCAGCATTGTTTACAAAGTGTAAATCGTCACCTTCAACAAATGTGTCTGTGGTTGAAACCTGGTAAGGCATTAAAACCCTTTGACCGAGTGGTGTACCAACATCTGGGTTGTACATTGGGATACCACGTTTTTCGGCTATTTCTTTACCAGCGTTTACAAATTCGGTTTTCCTTTCGGATTGTTTCCAACCACCGTATTTGAAGTATTCGGTTGTTTTGTCTGTAGGATCTTCATTAAATGCTTTCTTTAAAGCGTGTATAAATTTTTTATCAGCCATATTAATCATCCTCCAGATTATTCAGGATAGAATCCACCTTGAGATCTTAGTACGTGTATTCTTTGACAGATTTCGACTGCATCAGTGTCGTCTCTGTATGCAAAATTATCTTTTCTGTAGATAGTTGTTTTTGCAGCTAAAGTTTCTTCATCTAATGGTTCACCTAAAGCTACTGGTTCGTCGAGTTCGTCACCAATCTGGTTCTTAACTGCTTCAACTACGCCAGTGTCTTTGTTTAGAACTAATCTTCTGAGCATGTCAAACATCATACCGTCTTCATCAAGTCTTAAGGAGTGACCGTGAACTGATTTTCCTCTAATTCCTGATCTTGCTGGGTCAAACCATTCTGTTTCAAGTAGTTCTTTAGAAACTTTTTCAAGGTCTCTTTCTCTGGTTTCAATAATTTGTCTTCCGGAGAGAGTACCTGCGTCTGATCCTCTGTATCTGCATACATAAGATCTTGACCTTACGAATGGCTGAGCTGGAGCATTATACATTGAGTCAGTAAACTGAATATATCTTACTCTGTCACCAGCTTTTGCACCATCGATTGGTTCAACTAATTCCCTAATTGGGTCTTCTGGTTCATCCATTTCTTCGAGTGGTGGGTGAGCGCTTGGATATTCCTCACCAGGAGCTCTGTGTCCGAGTATGTTTACAACATCTTCGTCAGAGACTTCCCTTAGTTTTTCAAGTTCATAATCAGGGTCTTGGAAATTACTTCTATTTTGGGCAACCTTACTTGTTCCAGGATAATATTTTGCCATTATCATGCACCTCCTAGTGCTAACCTAACTTTTCTAATAATTTCATCCAACTTTTCTTGTGGGGCTGTTTCTCCTCTAATGACACCGCTTATTATATCCACGATTTCACCTTTGGTTTTAGGCTCCTCAGGCATTACAGCTTTTGTTTTTACACCAATTTTTGCAAAATCTTCAAAGTCAACAGGATACTCACATATTATTACGCAAGGCTTCTCTACGTGTCTTAATATTAACCGGGCTTTGTATGTGATGTGATGTTTCACACCGCCAAGATGTACCACTATCAATTTATGCAAATTGATTTGCTCTATTTCCTTTGGAGTTAGTCCAAAAAGACTGCCTCCTCCAGCTGACGGAGCATCATGTGGAACACCAGCTCCAGCATTTAACACCAGAGTACTTGTCATTATGTTCGCTTCCCGAAGTGCGAATGTTATTTCGCAAACTGGTTTGGTAATATGCCTCCTTCCAGGAGACATTGCAATTGTTAATACATCGCTTCCACTTTGGGCAAATGTTCCTCTTTGGGCAATTCCTCCTCCTTCACCCATACCCATTG
>JAEYSH010000088.1 GCA_023434825.1 Methanobacteriota archaeon
GTGCAGCTGAAGAAATCTATGGTTACTCTGCAGGTGAAATCATTGGAAAATCTGTTTCTATTTTATTACCTGCAAATCATTCTGATGAATGGATGAAAATTCTTGAAGATATTAAAAAAGGCAAGAAAATCGAACATTTTGAAACTATTCGTCTTAAAAAAAGTGGTGAAATCATAAATGTCTCTTTAACAGTATCTCCACTTAAGGATATGGAAAATAGCATAGTTGGAGCTTCTACAATTGCTCATGATGTCACTAAGCGTAAAAAGGCAGAAAAGGCATTAAAAGAAAGTGAAGAAAAGTTCCGTCAACTATTTAACAGTGCCAATGACATGATTAGTTTAAATTTGATGGAAGAAAATGGATTACCTGGAAAATTCATTGAGGTTAATGATGAAGGATGCGAAAGATTGGGTTATATTAGGGAAGAATTTTTTGAAATGACTCCAAGAGATATTATTGCTCCTGAAAAACAGGTGGAAATGTCGAAAAATGCAAAAGAATTAGCTAAGACCGGTTATGCAGAATATGAAATGATTCATGTCACCAAAGAAGGGAAAAAGATTCCTGTGGATGTGAATAATCATATCTTTAAAATGAAAGGAAACATAGTTGCTCTTGCTATTTCACGGGACATTACTGAACGTAAAAAGGCAGAAGAACAATTAAAATCTTCCTTAAAAGAGAAAGAAATGCTGGTTAAAGAAATACATCATCGTGTTAAAAACAATTTAATGGTTATTAGTTCTCTTTTGAACCTTCAATCAAGATACATAAAAGATAAAGAATCGCTTAGTATTTTTAAAGAAAGTCAAAGTAGAGCACAATCCATGGCGCTTATTCATGAAAAATTGTACCGATCAGATGACATGAAGAAAATTAATTTTGGGGAGTATATTGAGACACTTTCAAATGATCTTTACCATACATATGTCTTAGATCCAGGACTTATAAAACTTAAATTAGATGTCGAAAATGCAAAAATTGATATAAATACATCTGTTCCTTTGGGATTAATAGTAAATGAACTGGTATCAAACTGCATGAAACATGCTTTCCCTGATAAAATGAGGGGTGAAATAGATATCTGTTTTAAAAAAATTGATGATCACTTTTTATTGGATGTAAAAGATGATGGAGTAGGATTTCCAGATGATTTAGATTATAAAAATACTGATTCTTTAGGATTACAGTTAGTAAATATGCTGGTTGATCAAATTAGTGGTGAATTAGAACTTAAAAATGAAAATGGAACTGAATTTAAAATTACATTCAAAGAAATGTATGAAAGTAAATAATTGAATTTTATAAGATTTTAATATTAAATTAAACTTTGAAATTGAAAAGATAATCGGCAAATATTTAATTCAGCACGTTATAATACACTAACAGTAATTATGCAAATTAAAATTTTAATCGTTGAAGATGAAGCCATCACTGCAATGGACATCCAAAACAGATTAAATAATCGCGGCTTAGAAGTAGTTGGAATTGCTTCAAGAGGAAAAGAAGCAATTAAGAAAGCTGGAGAATTAAATCCAGATATAATTTTAATGGATATCACTTTAAAGGGTGATATGGACGGTATTGAAGCTGCTGAAGAAATAAATTTTCTTTTTAATATTCCTGTCATTTATATGAGTGCTTTCACTGATGAAAATACATTTGAAAAGATTAAATCATCTAGTCCTTATGGTTTTGTGAATAAGCCTGTTAGTTCTGAATTATTATTGGTTTCTATTGAAGCAGCTGTTTATAAGCATGAAATGGATAAGAGGTTAATTTTAAGTGAGGAGAAGTATCGAAGGATTGTAGAGACTACAACTGAAGGAATTTGGGAAATGGATAGTGAATATGTTACTAAAAATGTTAATCCCGCAATGGCTACAATGCTTGGATATACTGTTGAAGAGATGATTGGTAAGCCCATTCCATATTTTCTCTTTAAGGAAGACCTTATGGAATATGCTGGACGAATGGGTAAACGAAAGGAAGGATTGAATGGTAAGTATGAAACAAGATTAAAACATAAAAATGGGAGCACTGTTTGGGTTCTTGTATCTGCTACTTCAACAGTAGATGAAAATGGTAATTATAATGGCTCTTTTGCCATGTTTGTTGATATTAGTGAGCGTAAGAAAGCTGAAGAATCTATGCGGATGGATAAGGAAAGATTGAAACTTGCACAGATCGCTGCTGGTGCTGGATTATGGGATTGGAATATTAAAACTGAGCATATTAAATGGTCAAAATTGATGTTTGAACTTTTTGGACTTGACCCGAAGAAAAATAAAGCTTCTTTTGAAGCATGGGATAAAGCATTGCATCCTGAAGACTTGGAAATAGCTCATAAACGGATTGAAACTGCAATAGAAGAACATAAACTATTAGATAGTGAGTATCGGATAGTTCTTCCGGATGGGCAGGTACGATGGATTAATGCATTGGGAAAAGCTGAGTATGATGATCAGGATGCTCCAATATCTATGATTGGTTTTTGCATTGACATTACAGAGCGTAAAAAATCTGAAGAAGCATTGAAGCAGAGTCAATGGGAATTAAATGAATCTCAACGTGTTACAAAAACGGGAAATTGGTCTTTTGATATTCTAAATGGAAATATAAAATGGTCTGATGAACTTTACCGCATTTTTGAAGTCCAAAAATCAGAATTTGACTATGAATATGAAACTTTCATAAGTTTTGTTCATCCTGAAGACCGTAAACTGGTAAAAGAAACGAATAAAAATGCAAGAGAGAAAGGATCAGAATTTAAATTGGAATATCGAATTTTAACACCTCATGGAGAAAAGTTTATTCGAGAAATTGGTTATTCAATTAAAAATGATTCTGGGGAAGTTGTAATGCTTTTTGGAACTGCCCAGGATTTTACTGAAATAAAAAAAGCCGAAGAGCATTTCAGTAAAGAGGTAGAAAGGGAAAGTTTTCTTCTTGAACTATATAAAAAATCATCTCAACTTGAAGATAAAGAACTCTATGACAGTGCATTGGATCATGCAGTTAGTCTTACAGACAGTAGTGTTGGTTTTTTTCATTTAATTTCTGATGACCAGAAAACAATTATTATAACAACATGGAATAGTGAAGCCCTAAATAGCTGCACTGCCTCATTTAAAACTCATTATCCTGTTGAACAGGCAGGAAACTGGACTGATTGTATACAAGCTAAAGGTCCTGTTGTTTATAATGATTTTGAAAAGTCTCCTAATAGGCAAGGATTTCCTGAGGGGCATACGCCAGTAAAAAGATTTATGAGTATTCCTGTATTTGATGGGGATAAAGTTAAGTTTATTTTTGGTGTGGGAAATAAAATTGGAGAATATGATGACTATGATGTGATTCAAATTCAAGCAGTGGCTAATGAACTCTACAGGATTATTAAACAGCGCCGCTCGGAACAAGTATTAAAATTATCACATGATAATTTAGAAATTAAGGTCAAAGAAAGAACTAAAGAACTTGAAAAAGCTTATAATGAGTTAATTGAAAGAAAAGCACAGCTTAGAATTGCAATGGATTTGGCAGAAATTGTTTCATGGCAATATGATGTTGAATCAGATATTTTTACATTTGATGATCAATTTTATAGGTTATATGGAACAACTGCCGAAAAAGAAGGAGGAACGTTGATGTCATCTGAGGAATATGTCCGAAGGTTCCTTCCTCCTGAAGAAGCTTCTAGTGTAAGAGAAGAAATTGCTAAAGCGGTAGAAACAGATGATCCTAATTTTACTGAAAATGTTGAGCATACTATAATAAGGGCAGATGGGGAAGAAAGATGTATAAATGTTCATTTTGGGATTATTAAAGATGAAAATGGAAAAACTATTCGAACTTATGGTGCTAACCAAGATATTACAGAGCGTAAAAAATCAGAAGAACAATTAAACCAAATAATAAAAGAATTAGAACGCTCAAATGAAGAATTAGAACAATTTGCATATATATCCTCTCATGATTTACAGGAACCACTTAGAACAATTGCTAGTTTCACACAGTTAATAGAGCGTCGCTATAAAGGTAAATTAGATTCTGATGCTGATGAGTTTATGGATTATATTGTAGAAGCTGCAATTCGCATGAAAGAGCAAATTGAAGGTTTACTTGAATATTCTCGTGTTGCAACTAAAGGGGAAGAATTTGAACAGGTTGATATGAATGCAACTTTAAATCAGACAGTCGGTATTCTTAGCATGACAATAAATGAATCTAATGCAAAAATAACTTATGATAAGCTCCCATGGGTTATGGGTGATTCCAGACAATTGCAGAGAGTATTCCAGAATTTAATTTCTAATGCTATTAAGTTTAGAAAGGAAGAAGAACCTCTTAAAATCCATATATCTTCCCATAGGGATGATGATAATGAATTTGTGTTTAGCATTAAAGATAATGGTATTGGGATTGAAGAACAATATAGTGAACGTATTTTTACTATATTTCAGCGATTGCATACTCGAGATGTTTATAAAGGGACGGGTATTGGTTTATCAGTAGTTAAACGTATTATTGAGCGTCATGGTGGTCGTGTGTGGGTTGAGTCTGAGTTTGGTGTGGGTTCTACTTTTTATTTTACTCTTCCAATTGAGCAGTTAAAATTGGGAGGGGGAATATTGACTAATTCTAATTAAATTAGTTAATAATGAATTTAAGTTGATTTGTTTCTCATAATAATTGTAAAATTTGACTTTTTTTTCAATATAACGACTTCTTGGCTAAATATATGTAGATTTAACGAAATAAATTAATATATTTCACCAATATTTTTTGAAGTAAATTAGTTGATCTGAATTTTATATTTTTCATCTATAGATAATTATTTACATCTATTAAAAGTTATTTTAACTACATTTTAAATTAAGCATATCCTTAGGTTGTTAACTTATAAAAATAGCTACATATATCCCTATTTTTTATTATCCATTTATTGAAATAATAAAGAATAAAATAGAAAGGTTAATGTATTATAAAATGATATAGATCGCATCAATAAGAATTCCTTTTGGTTAAAAACCTTAAAAATTGAAGTGATTATAACACTTTATCGTGGGAATTCTATTTTTAAAGGAAAATGGGGGTAATTATTTGGTAAAATATAAAATTTTAATTCTATTTGTTTTGATAGCTGCTGTTTCACTTTCGGGCTGTACCAGTCAAAATAGTAACAGCACTGGTTATAAAACTTTTAATGTTGAAGGTATGTCTTTCCAGTATCCTGTTACCTGGAATGATAAACCCATACCTGCAAATGACGCTAATTTAACCAGCCAATCTGGTTTCAAAATGCTTGGAGTAATTCTTGACGGTAATGAAATGAAAGATTACACAGCATATGTTGGAATTGGTAAAGGGAATATAACTGGAGGAAATCTAACTGAAGCAGCAAATCGGCTTTATAAATATTATATATCTGCTGAATCTGGCGATTATTTAAGTAAAACATATGTAACTCTTCAAAATGGGTATAGTGGATATGTTTACAATTATGGAGGTACAGGAGCATCATCCAAAAAAGCATTGGATAGTCAGACATATATATTGACTAAAGACAACAAAACAGCTTATTATATCCAGTTTGCAACTCCTCGAGGCGGATTTGAGCAATATAGAGAAAAATTCCAGAGTCTGATTAATTCAATTAACTTACAATAAATTCATTTTTTACTTTTTTTATTTCTGGTTAATAAATTAAAATAACAATTAGAACCCGCACAATTTAGACTCAATTTGTATATGCCCACAATGGCAGTCAATAATCACATGAGTTATTTTTTAGTTCTGTTCTCAAGATAAATTTTCAGCATATGTCCTGCACTTATCATAAACTTGTGGTCCGAAAAGCATGTATCCGATGCCCACGAATATTAGAATGTACTCACCAGCTGTAACAGCAGGCGGAGGAGCGACAGTAAAAAAGAATAATGCCTGATCAGCAGGTGCGGTTAGGAAAAGGAGTGATGCGTCTATTACTGCCAATATGCCGGCAAGCTTTGGTCTTCAAAGATACAGTGAAACAATTCCTGCAAGCGGAAGCAATAAACCCACAGTTATAAAGAACCCTGCAAAGGCTAGGGTTCGTAGTTCGGGCATACGAGTTTCAACCCCTAAAGGTGTCAATATAAATCCCAAAATAAAACCAAACCCGAATAAAATTGCCAATACGCGCTCTGCATTTGTTAGGGGTGCGTG
>JAEYSH010000231.1 GCA_023434825.1 Methanobacteriota archaeon
AGCTGATTTATTCCCTGGGGGGGAATAAAAAGGATGTGCTGTTAAAAGTGCTGCTTCCGGGATCTGTGCCCCTTATTATTAGTAATATGAAGGTAAATATCGGACTTTGTCTGGTTGGGGTAATTATTGGTGAGTTCCTGGCGGCGAATAAGGGGCTGGGATATTTAATTATTTATGGCAGCCAGGTGTTTAAGATGGATCTGGTTGTGATGAGCATTGTGATCCTTTGTATTGTTTCTGCTATATTGTATCAGGGAATTTCTTTGTTGGAGAAGAAAATTAAGTTCTAGCTGTTTTATTTATAAAAGAAACGTTTACAGTATACGAATCAAATACTGTAAACGTTTCTTTTATATTTCTAAATTGTATCTGCTTCTGGTTTCTCCCCTAATATATCTATTAATTTCTGAACATTTATACCTTCAAATTCATATAAATGCATATCTGCCTTTGGTAAATTCTCTTTTGTTCCAATACCAACAGCTAACATATTTGCATTATGAGCTGCTTTTATTCCTGCAGCAGAATCTTCAAATACTATACATTCTTCGTTTTTTAAGCCTAATGCACACGCACATTTCGTAAATACTTCAGGATTTGGTTTCGCTTCTGATACTTTTTCACCATCAATAATTGCATCAAATGGATCTTTCAGTTTAATCTTCGTTAAAATGATACTTGCATTTTTACTAGCAGATCCTAGAGCTACTTTGTAAGCATTTTTCTTAGCATCGGATATAAATTCATTTACTCCTGGAAGAATTTCTTCCTCTGTCATTTTATTAATATATTCTAAGTATATTTTATTTTTTCTACGACAGTATTCATTTTGCTCTTCTCTAGACATTTTTCTATCACCTAGTTCTAAGATAATTTCAAATGACCGCTCTCTGCTCACGCCTTTTAACAGCTCATTATCCTTAAGCTTAAAGTCAATCTTTAATTCATCAGCTATTTGTTTCCAGGCCAGGTAATGATATTTTGCAGTATCAACAATAACACCATCCAAATCGAACAATAATCCTTTTATCATATTCTTTCCTCATAAACTGCAATACATTATAATCTGGTATCCCAATACCCACAGTATGGGTCATTAGGATTCATTCCTTTAAATTCGCTTTTACCTATAATTTTTTCTACTAATACTTTAGCATTAAATTCATTTGCGGTATAAGCATTAATATATGTCTGAATCATAGGAACATCTTGTAAGTGGTATGGATTTGCAATAGAAATAAACACGGTAGGAACTTCATTTACGAACCAAGGAGCATCCAATCCCATTGGAGCTTTCCAATTAATACGAACTGTAGTCTGATTACTGGCAGTCTTAATGTTGGCAAAATAAAAGATCACATCATATTTCTCTCTAATTTCACTTGTTGCTGCTGTTAAAAATAGTTCTTTATGTTTATCATCATCAAATCTTTCTACTTCAAATCCTGACTTTTTTAATTCTTTCATAAAAATACCGCTTACCCCAGGTTTTCCACTGCTGCTTACATAATCACCTAATACAATTACCAAAGCTCTCTTATATTTCTGAACATCCATCGGAATAAGACCTTGATTGTTTTTAACCAGGGTAATTGATTGATCAGACAATTTATATGCCCATTTCACATGTTCTTCGCATTTAAGTATTTTAAGATTTTCTTTTGGCGGCATAAGGGTTCCAATTTCTTTTTTAATATGAAGTTTCAAGGATGCTTTTGTAGCTAAAATCCGCCCAACAGCCTCATCTAATCTTTCTTTAGAAATGATACCGTTCTTTACACCATTTTTAACTGATTCAAAATCCTCTTGCAGATTTCGTGTGAATAAAATCATATCACATCCTGCTGCTACTGATTTAGGAAGCAAATCCGCTCTTCGTCCCTGAGCCGCAAATCCTACCATTGATGTTGCATCAGTAACAATTAGTCCATTAAATTTCAACTTTCCTCTTAATAAGCCCTGCAATAATTCTGGTGACAAAGATCCAGGCATGATATCTTCATCCTTAATGTCAGGTGAAAAATATCTTGTATAAGCTGGCTGCATAATATGTCCAGCCATAACTGATTTTGCACCCCGATCAATCATTCCTTTATATACCATACCAAAAGAATTATCCCAGTCTTCAACCGAAAGTGTATTTACAGATGCTACCAAATGCTGATCTCTATCATCAACTCCATCACCAGGAAAATGTTTTATAGATACAGCCACATCATTTTCCTGACATCCTTTCATATAAGCGCTTGCCATTGCTAGTACTTTATTTTTATCTGAACCAAAAGTTCTAACATTTGTAATAGGATTTGAATAATTCATATCAATATCAATTACTGGTGCAAATGACCAGTTACACCCTGCCGCGCTTCCTTCGCGTCCAGCAATTAATCCAAGATGATATGCATTTTCTACATTATCACTTGCTGCAACTTGAATACATCTTCCATAAAATGTTCCCTCATTTCCAATTCCATCTCCACCAGCTTCTAAATTAGCAGCTAATAACATAGGAATCGTGCTTGTTTCCTGAAGAAACTTATGAACATTATAAATCTTTTCACTCTCCGTTGGGCGGTACATCATCCCCCCAGGTTTATAATTCTGTACAATGTCTCTTAATACTTCAAAATCATCTGAATCACCATGGAGACAAAATAATTGTCCTATTTTTTCGTGGTCATCCATTTTATTTAAATTGTTTTCAACCCATTCAATATCCTCATCAGTTAAGAAAAATGGATTTTCTTTATATTTAATCACTTAATACAGTCCTCCAATTTACTCATTAATTAAGTGTGATGATAGTTTCACCTATACCAACAATTGATTTGTTAGTTGGAGTAAATTCTGCATAATTATCACCATTAGAAATAATCACTGGTGTAATAATTGAATATCCAGCATTTTTAATTCCATCTATATCAAATTCAACTAATGTTTGCCCTTTTTTAATGTCATCGCCTTGTTTCGCCTTAAGGTTAAAATATTTACCTTCTAACCTAACTGTATCTATTCCTACATGGATTAATATTTCAGTTCCATCATTCGTTGTGATTCCCATAGCATGACCCGTAGGAAATAAACTTGTTAATACACCATCTGCTGGAGCTACAATCTTTCCTTCCGTTGGTTCAATCGCTAATCCATTTCCCATAAGTCCACTAGAAAATGTTTCATCTTTCACTTCAGAAAGTGCTAAAACTTTACCAGCAATTGGACTACCTAATTCAACTTTATTATCTTTATTTATTACTGGACGTACGTCTTTTTCCTCCGTTTTATCCTTGAAGAAAATCAAGGTTAATATAAATGAGATTGCCATTGCGACTAATACTGCAATCACTGACATTAATACATCCGTTGCAGCATTTCCATTTGGATTGATATAACATAGGAAAGAAAAAATTCCCTGCCCTCCCATAGTGTAGTATTTCACTCCTAATCCAATAGCTAAAGCACCACCGATCGCAGATGAAATACAGCTGATGATAAAAGGTGTTTTTAAAGGCAGAGTGACACCATAAATAGCTGGCTCTGTAATACCGAATAATCCTGAGAAAAATGCTGAAATTGAAGTTGTTTTTAACTTTTTATTTTTAGTTTTAATCATGATAGCTACTAAAATTGCCACCTGAGTAAAAGCGGCCGTAGATGTTGCCGCAAAGATTGTATCGTATTGTAACGTTGCTAAATTATTTATTACGATAGGAATAAGTCCTTGATGGATACCAAACATTACAAATATTTGCCAGAATCCTCCTATAAATGCTCCATAAATAATTGGATTGAATATGTAAAGTGCCTGTACAAGCATACCGATTAAATCTGCCAGCCATGTTGCAGCAGGTCCAACTACTATAAATGTAATTGGCATTGTAATTGCTAATGTAACCAATGGTACACCAAATGATTTAATTACATCCGGGACTATTTTTTTAGCAAACCTTTCTACCTTTGAAGCAACCCAGACCGCCAGGATAACTGGTATAACTGTTGAGGTATATTTATTTAAAATAACTGGTACCTTTAAAAAAGTCAAATATACATTTGACTCAAATGCAGTTCCACTAAATAGTACAGAGATTGCGTTTCCCCCCATAGCTGAAATGATGGTTGGATAAATCATTGTAGTTCCAATTGCCAATCCTACAAACTCATTAACTTTAAATTTCTTTGCAGCAGTATACCCCAGGAATACTGGGAAGAAATAAAAAATACAATCTCCAACAGCAGAAAATATGATATAAGTTCCATCAGTGTCTGTTAATAAACCAGTTGCTATAAGAATTATTAATATACCTTTCATCATACCGCAGGCACAAAGTAACCCAATCACTGGCAAAAAAACTCCTGAAACGGTACTGATAAAAGAATTAAATATTCCTTTGATTCCTTTATTTTTTTGCTCTGTTACACCTTCTGTTTCTAACTGTTTTTCAATATGAGCTTTTTCCATTACTACTTCATAAACCTGAGGCACATGAGTCCCGATAACAATTTGGTATTGCCCCCCACTTTGCAATACATTTACAATCCCATCAGTACTTTTTAACATTTCTGTATTTGCTTTACTTTCATCCTTTAGCTTGAATCTCAGTCTTGTAAAGCAATGTTCTAATGAACTAATATTTTCTTTCCCGCCAACATTCTGAATAATAATTCTTGCTAATCCATCATACTTATTTGCCATTTGTAACTACCTCCAATATGAAATTTCATTCCATAATTCTATATTACTGTAGGAATCGCTTATATTCTTTTCCATATTTGACTAAAATTTAGGCAAAATTTGATTTTTGTATTTTCATTTATTATTCATTGATCATTTTCCTATATTTTAATGGCGTTGTTTTAAACTCTTTTTTAAAATCCCGTATAAAAGATTTCGCATCAGGCTCACCAATTTCCAGTGCTATTTCTGTAATTGTCTTGTCTGTTTCAATTAATAATTTCTTCCCTGCATTTATTCTTAATTCTATAAGAAAGTCCTTAAAATTGATTCCTATATACTTTTTAAAACTTCTTGAAAAATATTCTGCATTAAATCCAAAGGTTTTCGCAACATCATTTAAGAGTATGTTTTCCATATAATGCCCATTCATATAGGTTATTATTTCCTTATATCTGTTCTGGTATTTTTGAGATTTTGAATTAATGATCTTATTTTTTTCTATTCTGAAATATTTCATTAAAATATAAATAAGTTCATACATGGAACTCTTTATTTTAAGGTTATACCACTCTTCTTTCTCATTATATAATTCCTTCATTTGTAATATAACATCCATCAATTTCTGATAGCCTTTATTTTTATTATCCAGCAGAAAATAAACATTATCTATATCTCCAAATGTTTCTTTTAAAAAATTATATGCAATTACAATCGTGCATCCGTCTTGTCGTTTATCTAAAAAATTGTAATATTCATGTGCCTCTTCACTGTTTATGATTTCAATATCACCAGTTTCCATTTTTCGTGTCATTCCATTCTTCCATAACATACAACTACCATTATACATTAAAAATATTTCAACACTTCTGTGCCAATGTTTTAAAATATGACCATTATCTAACCTTATATTATCCACTATTTTTTGATGAGGGACTATCTTAACCGGATAGTTTTCCCTCATTCTATTTACCTCGTAATAGCCTTTATCCATATTATGTATACCACTCCTTTATCTAAGCATTAAATAAATCTGCTCCTATACTTAAAATAGATTTTCTCCCGGTAATGAATTTTCTATATTGTATCTGCTAAAATAATACTATCAAATTAATTGTGTAGTAAAAAGGAGTTATCATGAAATTATAAAAAAAAATCCAGTATTTACGAAAAGAGAATAGCTTTACCTCATATTTTAACTCTTTCACCTGATTAAAGGAGCGTCCGCAGTATATGAATCATATACTGTAAACGCTCCTTGTATCTATCTTATAACCTTTACCTTTTTACGACACTTCCATCAGGATAACGGGCAAATCTTCCCATCTCCCTTTCATGAACCGGCTCATCATCATGCCATGGCCAGCCTCCGAACTGTGTTCTCTGATAATCTTCATATGCCTTTCGTATTTCCTGCTCGGAATTCATAACAAACGGTCCAAATTGCGCAACTGGTTCATTAATGGGTTCCCCTTCCAGGAGTAAAAGGTAACTGGTAGTATCTCCATTCACCACCGTAATCTGATCTTCTCCTGAAAGTTTAATGCGGGTGGAAGGATCAATATTTCTATCATCAA
>JAEYSH010000024.1 GCA_023434825.1 Methanobacteriota archaeon
ATAAGGTCTTCTGGTAACTCATTAAGATTAAAATATTCGCAAAAAGCGTGATTTGCAAATTCAATTATATTTTCCTCTGTTACTAATAAAACACTTGCTCGCATATTCTCAAGAATAGTATAAAAACGTTTTAATGTGGTTTGAAGTATGTTTTCTGCTTTTTTAAGTTCAGTTAAATCAGTAATCGAGGCTATGGTCTTTTTTGTCCCTGGAATTACTGCTACATTAATTAAAACTGTTCTTTTTTTACTATCTTTGTCAATTAAGTGAGCTTCATAATCATTAGGTGGAAGTCCAATATCATTAATCCGCATATAATGATATTTTTCCATTATTTCTTGATCTTCCTTTGCAATAACTTCTTTACAATTCATCCGTCCTTCAATTTCTCCTTTAGAAAAGCCAGATATATTTTCAAACTGTGTGTTTGCCATTAAAATTGTAGAATATTCATCAATAATAACACTTGCAGCGCCCGTATTTTCAAAAAGTGTTCTGTAAAAAGCTTCAGATTCTCTTAAATCATTTTCAATTTTTTTCAAATAAGTAATATCTTGAGCTGTGCCCCTTACACTTATAACCTTTCCTTCTCTATCTTTTTTTGGTTTTGCTATTACATTAAATAAACGTGTTGAACCATCGGGCCTTATAACTCTTATTTCAAATTCAACTTCTTTTCCAGTTGTAACTACAGTTTGTGTGGAATTATAAAAATGATCCCAATCTTCAGGGTGCACTAATTTTTTTTGATCATAATAATTGAGTTGTCCATATTCTGGATCATAACCTACAATTTTAAAGAGTCCGTCTGTCCATGTTGGATTTAGAGTAACTGGATCTAATTCCCAAAAACCGAAATTAGCTATTGATTCAGCTTCTTTAAATTTCTCTTTCATCATTCTTAATTCAGATTCTAGCTCTTCACTTTTTTTAAATTCTTCAAAAGCGTCTGATTCATGTTTAGCGGCTTTATTTTTTGTTTTATCTGTCATAATATCCAATTCAAGGACTTTTATCTTTTAATTTATTCTGTTTAATTTCTTATATTTTAAGTTAATAATGCTTTCTATCAATTATATTGAAGTTTTAAACTATTATTCTGTTTTGTTTAATCATACATTTAAAAAAGATAATTATTTATTAATTAAGTTTATATAAAAATCACCAAACCAATTTAAAATTAGAAATTAATTTGGAATAAACTATGGAGGTATAAAATGAAGGCCAGTGAATTTATTGGAATGAAAGTAATTAATTCGGGAGCAAAAGAAGTTGGTAAAATAGCAGATCTTGCTGTAAACTTAAAAGAATGCCTTGTTGACAAGATAGTCATCGTTGAAGGAGGTACATTGAATAAAAAGTATTATTCAGTTACAGAAAATGATTTAGCAGAAATTGGTGATTATGTACAGTTAAAATTAAACAGCGAAGACCTGGAAAAAATATCAAAAGCTGATAAAATTGAAGATCTAATGGATAAAGAATCTCATTTTAAAGATTTAGTGGGAAAAACAGTATTATCTGAAGATGCAATGACTGTAGGTAAAATAGAAGATATGGTTATAGAACCAAAAGAATGCCTTGTCCACAAAATTTTAGTATCAACTGGGGGTACATTTAATAAAAAACATTTAATGATTTCTGATACTGATATTAAGCATATTGGAGATTATATGGTGCTAAAACTTAGTAAAGAAGAATTAGAAGAAAAAACAGTTGACTAAATTAAGGATTTAATATCTTTTTTGTTCATTCAATAAAAGAAATCAAAGTTAAACTGAAGAAGAGAAAATGGGAAATTAAAATAATAAAAATTATAAATACTAAATTTAATTTAAATATATAGAATTAAAAAGGAGGAAAAGATATGGAAGTAAAAGGAAGCGCAATAATATTGATAATATTAGGTCTGATTGTTTTAGCTTTCCCACTTTTAGGAATAATTCCATTAAGCCTGATCACTGGATTTATAGTCCTGTTCTTGGGTATAGGTCTTCTATTAGCAGGAATAGCTGAAATGGGCGAAAGTGCTGGTTTAGGAATACTGGAAATTATATTGGGAATAATAGCCCTGATTTTGGGTATTGGATTTATATTCAACCCTGGATTATTCAGCTGGTTAGTTGGATTCATAGTCTGGATCGTTGGTTTATTCCTGATAATTGCAGGTATTATGGGTGTATTCACCAAAGCTGGCGGTAGCAGATGGAATGGAGTCGTAGCGTTAGTAATTGGTATAATATATGTAATTGTAGGGGTTTTCGTTGCAAGCCCTGTTGTTTTAGGTGCGCTAATTGGTCTATGGCTTTTGATTACTGGAATAATAATGCTCTTTGTAAAAGAGTAAATTAATATCCAGTAAAATTCCTTTTTTTCTTTATTTTTATCTTTATTTTTGAATTAGAAATTTCAGAAAATATTTTATCCAATAAAAAAAAGAAAAAAAGAATTAAAAAATTCTCTTTATATTGCATTAATATCTAATTTATGCTGTTTCCTTCTCTTTTTCCTGTTTAACTGTAGCTACTTCTTCTTCTCCTTCATTACTTACCATCATTGAAGCTAACCAGCGAGTTTCATCAAATTTTTGTAAATATCTTATAATGATTAAAGTCAGTGGTACGCCAATGAAAAATCCAGTAGGGCCCAAAATCCAACCCCATACGAACACTGAAACAAATACTACATATACTGACATTTCAAGACCTTTTCCAGTTAGTTTAGGGAATATATAACTTTCAGCTATGGTATTGATAACAACAAAGAATAGACCCAATAAAATAGCATCCTGTATTCCAAATTTGGCCCATACTACTAATACTGGAGGTATTGCAGCTAATATAATGCCTATATATGGAATATACCCAAGTATAAATGTTAAAAATCCCCATAGAACCGCAAAATTAATATCAAACAGTAAAAGAACTCCTGAAACACCTACACCATAAAAAAGGTTTACTTTTGTTCTTATTACAAAGTATTCTATGAAATCTTCAACAATTTGAAATGCTTCTTTCAAAGTTGCGCTATTTGCACCGAACAAATTTACAAGGTTTTTTCTTATTTGTGGAAGCTCATATACAAGGAAAATCACTGAAAAGAGCATGAAAATTCCCATAGAGATAAGTCCTGCAGAATCTGTTTCTGGAATATGAGCAACAATGAAATTTATTATTTGATTTCCATATTCGGCAAGAAAAGTATTATTACTTATATTTAAAGTTGGAATTGCTTTTATTAATTGGCCAATTGAAATTACAAGAAAACCAATTGTGGCCGCTCCCAGAGCTAAAATTCCCACTAATGTAATTATAACGGATATATTATAAGATAGGCCTTTTCTTTTAAGCCATATTAAAAATGGATAGATAATTATGCTTATAAACATTGAAAGTAGAATTGGTCCCACAATTTCAGAAGTGAACTTCATTCCTATAGCCGCAGCTAAAATAACAGCAATTGCAATGATTTGGCGAAGATATGGTGGTAGCTTTAATTCATTAATCACTATTTAACCTCCTTTTTAAAACTAATTATGAATATTCAAATTTTTATATAAATAATTATTTTCTTTTAATGTTTGATTAAAAATATATAAGCGATCATCTAAATACAAGAACAAATCAATAATTAATAGTTTAAAATATTAGAACGCCATAATTCCATACATTCAATGATTAGATGTATTTTAGATCATCGGATAATTTAACACAGTAATGTCTTTAGTATCTCAAATGGATAAAGAGGGATAATATGGAAAAATGTAAATTATATGGGCAACTGGTTGATGATAAGGAAAATCCACTTTTTGATATTAAATTAAAGGCGATTGCAGATTATTCTTCATTATTTGCTGACGATCCAACACTTGGTCTTACTTCAACTGATGAAAATGGTAAATTTGAATTAGATTTTGAACTAGACTCCAAATTTATAGAAAATCAGAAAAACAAAATAAAAATTGAGTTTAATATTGATGAAAAAATTATAAAAGTGGTTTCTAAAGAAATTGAAAATAAAACTCTTGATTTTGGGATTATTAGATTTGATAAAGGAAATATTGGGGTTGAAGGGAGGATTTTAGACGAAAATAAGAACCCAATAGAAGGATTAACAGTAATAGCTGAAGATGTTGACTATGGAAAATTAGAATTAAATGCATTAAATCTCATTGGGTCTAAGGTAAAATCTTTTATTAAGGATGAAGGAATTTTAAGTAATTCCTTAGATTTTATAGAAGAAAAATATCAACTTTTATTGCCATTTAGGGATGATTATTTAGGATCCTCTGTTACAGATGAAAATGGATATTACCGTATTATTTACCCTCAAGAAAGATATCGAGAAATATTAGACAAAGATCCAGATATTAAAATCATTGTTAAAGATAAATTAGGAATATTTGAACTTAGAGAGACAGAAGTCCACAATGACATTACCTCTGTTATAGAAAATATTCAAGATATAATTATTAACCGTGCCGAAATTGAGGGGTGGCCGGTTACATTAAATACGGCTTCACCTTCTAAAATGTCATCAAATAATAATTTAGAAATATTGATTGATAATGATCAAGCATGGGAAAAGATGGTTAAAGTAGTAGATAATGCTAAGTCTTATATTTACTTAACACAGTTTGTATTTTACCCTGAATTTATTCCCTATTTTTTCCAATCCCCAGACGATCCAGATGGCTATAAAGGCGATGATACATTAGCTAATAAGCTTTTAAAAGCTCAAAATCGAGATGTGGATGTTAAAATTATTATAAATGAAAATAGGGTGGTTCCTGATAACTACGATGAATTAAATGATTATTTTAAAGAAAGTGATGTTGAAGTTAGAAGATTCCCTGCAAAGGGCCCTTTTTCAATGCATGCAAAAGTAATAGTTGTTGATGGAGAAAAAGCTTTTATAATTGGGTCTCCATTTAATCAAAGTTACTGGGATACCAATGAGCATAATATAAAAGAGTCAAGGCGCTTAAAAAAGAATGAAGGCCCTGTTCATGATGTTTCAACATATTTTGAAGGTCCAGTAATCGAGCATCTTGAAGAATTCTTCATTGAACTTTGGAATTATCTATCAGACTTGCATTTTGACGGTGAAAACAAGATTAATGAAAATAAATCATTAAATGAAAAAGCCGTTCAAAATAATAATTCAGAAATTTTAGAGAATTTTAATCCACATTTACGAGTTGAAAATGAGACTTTACAAGTAGTTAGATCAATTACTCCCGAAACAGTAACTAAAAAAGGTGAAGCTGGAGTACTTGAAGCTTACAGAAAAGCCATTACCAATGCAGAAGATTTTATTTACCTTGAAAACCAGTATTTTACAAATAAATACATTATTGGCGCTTTAAAAAAAGCAGTCGAGCTTAATCCAGATCTACAGATAATTATGGTTATCAATGAAGTTCCAGACGTGCCCACCTACCGGAACTGGCAGCATTACAGCTTTGAATTTATGGGCCTTGATTTAAATAAGTTAATCATTGATCATCCCCAAATTGGAGTTTTTGCTAAATGGTCTGGTAAATTCCAGAATGGGAAAAATAAACTGCGTAACTGCTATATTCATAGTAAAGTAGCTATTGTAGATGATGTTTGGGCAACAATAGGCACTTCTAACCTTGACGGTTCTTCTTTAAGCTGTGCAGAGGAATTTGGAAGCAGTGAAATGTCTGTAAATCACCGTAACATGGAAATCAATGCCGTTATGTTTGATTTGGACACTCCAAAAAAGGGTAATATTGAAAACTTCAGAAAAATACTCTGGAGCGAGCATTTAGGCATGGATATAACTGATTTTAATCGTCCTGAAGAAGGTTGGCTCGATTTATGGAAAGATAAAGGTTATGAAAATATAAGTCAGTTAGAAAAAGAAGAAATCATTCTTAAAGGCGGTATTTTGCCTTACAGTTCTAAAAATAATGCTAAAGAACAAATTAAAGATTTAGTAGAGCAATATAGAAGAATAAAAGGAAGATTTTAATCACTAATCTTTATTTTCTTTATTATTTTCTATTTTTTTTTGCCAGTATTTCTCTAATATAAATTAGATAATGGAGACGCTGAAAGCCCATGGGCAAAAACACTTAAAAGTACAGTAACGAAAACTACTGTAATAAATGTAGTGTCTCCAGGGAATACTTTTAATTCATCTAAGGCTAAAAGCGCCAGTACTATAGATGCTAATCCTCTGGGTCCGAACCAGCCTATGAATAATACGCTATCTTTCCCTAATTTAGTGCCTATTAGTGAAATTGCTACGGGTAACATCCTTATAACGGTTAAACTTAAAATGGCATAAAGAATTATTTGCCATGTTATATTAAAAAGAAGTGGTAAAACTACAATTCCTAAAATAAAAAATACGGTTAAGTTTAATAATTGCCCTTCTGTCTCTGAAAAATCAATTAAAATATTTCCGGCATCTTTAACGATATATCCTAACGCTAAACCTCCTATAAAAGCAGCTATAAATCCACTTCCGCCCAATTCATCTGCTATAAGAAATGTAAGTATTGCAATTGCTAAAAATGCTATTCTCTGGAAATTTGGAGTAATCCAATCTTTATCACGGGCTTTTATTACCAGCCATCCACCTACAATCCCTACACCCAAACCAGCTAATACTCCAAAGCCTATTTGTTCTAGAGCAACTTCAATAAAGTATCCCATTGGTCTAAATGCTTCTTCAGCTAAACCAATAGCTATAAAAAGAAGGAGAAAAGGAACTGCGCCTCCATCATTTAATCCACTTTCTATTTCTATCGTTCTTCTTATTTTCTTTGGAATTTTTTCATTTTGAACTACAATTTGACCTAAAGCTGCATCGGTTGGTGCTAGGGCTGCCCCTATAATTCCTGCAACCCACCATGGAATGTCTGGGAATAATAAAGTGGCTATAATTACTCCAAGTATAATAGTTATGGGTAAACCTATGACAAGTAATCTTGTACTGATGCCATTATTCAATGCTTTTAAACCTACTCTGGACGCATCGCTAAAAAGAACGAGAACCAGGGCTATTTCTGCTATTAAAAAAATTATGGTTGAATATGGGGGCTTTGTGATGTCTACAAATCCCGTTACAAGCCATCCTGTTGCCATTCCAGCAACAATAAATAACATCTGAAAACTAACTGGCAGTTTACCAATTAAACGAGAGAAAATTGCAATAATAAAAAGCATGATGAAAAATACAAGAAGTTCAACCATTATTATCACCGGAATATTTAATCTTTATATTTTTCATTCATTCATATTTCTCTTTTTATCTTCTTCATTATACTTTAGAAGTAACTCTTTCTCTTTTTCAGCTTTCGGAAACTTGAAGTAAACAATAGCAGCTCCAATTAAGATTGCAATAATTCCTGCTAAATATGCCCAGTGATCTCCAGCTAAAAATGATGTTTTTGCTCCGGCAATTATTTGAGCTGAATATTCTGGATGCTGCTCTGCTGCAGCAGCAGCACTGGAAAATGATTTTTGAAGTGTGGCTTCTATACCTGTAGTAATTTGCTGCTGGGCAGCAGCAGGTAAATTGCTAATTTGATCCGCAAATGCTTTTGCATAACCTGCAGTAAGCAGTGCGCCGAATATAGAAGTCATAATTGCCCCGCCGAAATCACGCTGTAAATCTGCAGTTCCTGAAGCCATACCTTCACGTTCAACTGGTACTGAACCAGTAAGCGAATGCGAAGCTGGAGTTCCTGCTAAGCCAACGCCTACACCTACCAATGCATAAGCCAATCCAACCTTCCAGTAAGGAATATTATCCTGCCATAGCACCAGCATAACAATGAATCCAATTAAGCAGAATAAATAACCAGAAAGAAGTGTGAATCTTGATCCACGAGATTCTACAAGTTTAGCTGATTGAGGTGCTACTAAAATCATTAAAATAGCTGCTGGAATGATTGCAAGTCCGGCATCTAAGGTGGAATAACCGAGTACGTTCTGTAAAAACTGTTGACCAATATACATAGCACCCATAAGCGATCCAAAAACAATTATTCCAGCACAAGCCGCTACCCAGAAAATGCTACGACTGGCAATTTTAAGGTCATAAAGTGGATTTTTTACTCTACGCTGTCGCATTATAAATAAAAATCCTGATAAAGCGGCAATGATTAATAAACTAATTATCAAAGTGCCAGAATCGGGAACGGGCACAAAGTTTATGGCTAAAATTAATGTTCCGACTAATAGTAAAGACATTAGCCCGCCAATGTTATCGACAGGATCTACCGTCTCGTTTACATGAGATGGAATGAATTTAATGGCCATAATTAGGGCTACTACTGCAAGTGGCAATGTGATTAGAAATACTGAACCCCAATCATTAAAAGTAAGAAGATATCCTGAAAGTAACGGCCCAAGAGCTGCAATAGCTGCACCTATGCCTGACCAAAGCGCAATAGATTTTGTTCGACTTGGACCAGACCATAATGCTGCTATGAGGGCCAAAGTTGTTGGAAATGCCATTCCAGCAGCTAAACCACCCACTATACGGGCTAAAACTAATATTTCGACATTTGGGGCAAATCCTGCAATTAATGATGCAGGTATCGCAATTAATGTACCTAAAATGAGCATCATTTTTCTACCGTGGCGGTCTCCCAATGCTCCAAACCATAATACTGATGCAGCAAGTCCAAGGGAGAAACCAACAGCCACGAGATTAATCTGTACTTGCGAAGCATTAAATGCTAAACCAATGGATGGAAGAGCTACATTAGCTACTGATAAATTTAAGTTTGCAACCGCCGCAACCAGAATGAGAGTTACTAAAACTAATTTTCCAGGTTCAATGTTCTTATTTGACTTATTATCTGTATTTACCATTTAATCATCTCATTAAAATATTCAAACAAATAATTTTACCTTTTAATTTCTTTCAGATCATTTTCAATTTTATTTAATTTTTCAATGATTTCTTCAATTGTTTTATTTTCTTTATCTGTCTGTTCATCTCTTTCTTTTCTTATTTCTTGAACAAGTGAAGAAGCCATTGCTGCAGTAACCCATCCAGTATATCCTATCCCAATGATTATTGCTATAATAGCAATTAATTGCCCTATATGAGTAAAGGGAACAGTGTTTCCATAACCGACTGTTGTCATGGATACAATCAGGAAAAATACGGAGCTATCAAATGATGGGACTGTGGGATTTACGGGAGACTCAACCAGGAAAAAGATTATTGATCCAAAGATCAGTGTAATTAAAAGTAGAAATGTGGCGTAATCTAATTTTGTTTTCCGGGTTAGTTTCCTTACATCTCTTAATTTTCTTAAATATTTAAATAAAGCCCAAATTCTAATAAAAAACAATATAATTATAAGTATATATGCATTAGGAATGATTAAAATAGCTAAATATGATAAAGGGATTATAGCTAATATGTCTGTCCAATTTCTGGCTAAATATTGGCTTTTATTTTTATCAGTAGTATATCTGTAAACTGAACTTATAATAATTAAAAATGAAACAAGAATATCAAATTTAATCATGCCTAAATTGGATGGTTTTAAATTTAAAGCATAATCAATGGCTATTATTACTAAAATCAAGATATTAATGAGAATAAGAAGGGATAGTATTCCATTAAAGATGAATTTGTAATTTCTATCCATTTTATATTCTCCTTTTGAATTTAAAAATCGTTTAATATATTATATTAGCTATTTAAATATAATATTATTTATTTTAAATGTGCAGTATAGAAAACATCAAAATTTAATCAGTTCAAAATAAAAATTAAAAGGTAATTTTAGATGGCTTTCATATTTTTCAGTCTTTTTGAAAGAGCATTAAAAATCCTGTTATTAGGAGCCATAAGCCTATTAAAGTACCTAAAACTGCTGGATCTCTTATTAATGTTGCAAAAGCTAAATAAACAATTCCTAAGACTAATGCAACGGTTCCTGATACTTTATCTCCACCAAAATTACCTATGATAGTTGCTATTCCTACTGCTAGTAAAAACAAACCTGCAATAAACACAAAGAAAGAAGCTACAAAGCTGAATAATGCAGGATTGATGAAAAATCCGATACCCAGGATCAGGGCAATTATTCCTACAATTATTGCTAAAATTCCCCTAATGTCACTTTCATTTTTAAATGTAAATCCTGCAAATATAAGCCCTATACCAACAAGTGATACGATAATTCCGGTTATAAAACTAAAAGGAATTACTCCTAAAATAGGAAATGCCATTACTATTAAACCGAGTACTATAAGAATCAATGCACCTTTATCTTTTTGCATATTTTTATCTCCTATACTTTCGTGACTAAATAGTGCTTATTTAGTAATTATTTTTATTTATATTTAATTTATTGAATTTTTCTTCTTATATTAAAAGCGGGACAAAAATTTATCATTTAAATAAAATTTAATCCGTTTAATCCTTTAAAGAGCATATATACTCCTATTATAATAACCAAAATTGCAGTTAAATAATGACCATTTTTTTGGATCCATATATTTAACGAAGAAAGGATGTTATTTGCCTTTTTGGGGGCAAATAATAGTATCAATAACGGTATTTCCACTAATAATAATGTTATAGTAACCAGCAAAAATAATGAAATTATTTTACCCATCAAATTTACATCAGATGCTCCTATTTGATTACTGGCATAAAAAACTAAAATTGAGGTAATTAAATTTAGTGAAAAAAGTCCCAGGGCTAATAAAAGACTGCTAGAAAATCCAAAAGATGAATATTTATCTTTTAATTTGTTTTCTACATTTTCTTCATTATTGTTATACTCTTTATTAAAAGCAGTTTTAATGCCGAAATAGAGTAATATAACTCCTAAAATTGCATTTATCCCTGCTGGAAGTAAATTAAATTCTGTATTGGCCACTAAAGAAGCCCCTTCAGCAGCAAGGAATCCAATTAAAGCTGCAAGTAATATAATTATTGATGATCCTGCTAAAAATCCCAGGCAATTTGTTTTTGGTTTATTTGATACGGACAATAGTAATATAAGCACTGCAAAAGTAGTTGGACTTAAAGCGGCCACCAATGCAGTAGGTACTACTATAGTTATTAAACTGGAGAACTCTGACATTGTTATCTTCCTGAAGTTAATCTTTGAGATGAACTGAAATTCGTTAAAAAAGTTAAAAAAAGAGAAATTTTATTCTTTTCCAATTAAATTAAAAGCTTCCATTATACCGGCTATTATTAAGAAAGCACCAATTATTGCAGATAGAACTAATGGATTGCCCACGTATGATCCAAGCACAATGAGTACAATACCTATTATAAAACCTAATACTCCAATAGCCTTATTTTGAAGTCCTTTACCGGATATCAGTGCGGTTATTCCTGCTAATATTATGAAAAATCCTACAATATAAAGCGCTATAAATGTAAAGAATTCAAATGCTTTTATATCTGCTATAAACACTATTCCTAATACTATCGCAAAAATTGCAATTATTAATCCTGCTACTCCGGAAGCCAGGCTTTCACTTTTAAAGGATTGCAATAGGATCCAGATTCCTAGAAATATTATTCCAATACCTAAAATAGCGTTAATTGTAAATGCGCTAATTAATGGGAATATAATCACTATTAACCCTAATAATATTGCTAAAATCCCCACAAAAACGTTTCTTGTTTCGCTCATAATAAAATCTCCAAATGTTAAATGGGGGCTTGTTTTTTTAAATTTTTATTCTGCAGCACTTTCAGTTGGTAGCTGCGGTGCACCAACAAAAATTATGGTGATTCCTTCAATTATTAACCAGATTCCAATTAACATTGCTAAGTATAGTGGATTCCAAGCGTATGCGCCTAAGATTATGTATAAAATACCTAATATAATACCTAATCCACCTACTCCTTTACCTGTAGTTCCTTCTTTAACGAAGAATGACATTATACCTGAAATTATCAGGAAGAATCCTGCAAAGTAGAGCCAGAAGCTAGCTAAGAAACTGAATGCGAGTACACTTCCAAATAGACCAATTCCACCAATTATGGCAATAAGTCCAAGTATTAAATAAGCTATACTTGCTCCTTTACTCTCTCCCCATACTCCGAAACTTTGAGCTAATAACCAGATTCCTAAAAATATTATTGCAAATCCGGCTAGAACACTTGCAGTAAATACACTGAATAATGGGAATGCAATTACTAAAATACCTAAAATTATCGCTAAAATACCTAATAAAACGTTATGTCCTTCAGCCATTTTATTCGCCTCCTAAATTTTTTCAAACAAGCCCTTATATTAAGTAATAACAATTGATATAAATAATTATCCATACTAAATGTTTAATTAAAAAGCTTAAATAAGAGTATTCTGATAATTGAAACTATAATTAAGATTTAAAAGGAGGTAGAAAAATGAGTTATTTTAATCCTGATCCAGAGGATATGAGTCCTTTACAACGTAATTTACTTAGAATTTTAAGGATATTTCTATTAATTTCTGGTATTTATATTACAATTTTCGGAGGTGCCAATGGCGCAGAGAGAATTTTTGGTCTATTAATTTTAGTAGCTTTAGCTATCATAAATGCCCCATCATTCTTCACTAAAGGCCGTATACGCGCACTTCCTGTAGAAATTGAGCTACTGTTACTTGCTATGGTACTTTTTGAACTTGTTGGTGGAGATGCACTGGGACTATATGTCAAACTTCCACATTATGATAATTTCATGCACTTTATGCTGCCATTGTACATTGCATTAATTGGTATGATGTTTGTTTACACAATGTACTTCTATGGTAGGCTGAAAGCATCATATGGCGCTATGGCATTTATTATTATAATGGTAACTATAGGTTTTGGAGCAGTACTGGAAATGGGAGAATATACTTACGATAAGTACTTATCTACTGGTCCTTTAGGGGAGATAACTGGAAATACTCAAATGCAAGGTTCTCCAACACAAAGTCCATTGGATGATACTATGAATGATTTCTTCACAGATACTGCAGGGGCTATAGTTGGAGCAGCTATAGGTGTGTGGTTAATTCGAAGAAATGAGAAAAAAGGTGGACACTGGAAAGTTGCAGATGAGGTTGGAGAATTAATAAATTAATTATTATTTCTTCAATTTTTTTAACAATTAATGGGGGTGAAAATATTGGATAACAAAATAAATGGAATTGTAATGATGTTTGTAGGTGTTATACTTGCTGTTCTTTATTTTGCTTTGCCTACATTCTTGTTATACACTTACTGGCTTGCAGTTATTGTACTGATAGTATATGGATTCTACATGTTCCAAAGATAAATCAAAAAATAATTTATTTTTTATCTTTTTTAATTTCATCCAGTTCTTTTTCTATTCTATTTAATTTTTCAATGATTTCGTCCATTGATTTATTTTGTTTATCTACCTGTTTGTCCCTTTCTTTTCTTAAATCTTGAACAAGTGAAGAAGCCATTGCAGCAGTAACCCATCCCGTATACCCTATTCCAATAACTATGGCAGTTACGGCGATTAATTGTCCAATTCTGGTAAATGGCACTGTGTTTCCGTAACCAACAGTTGTCATGGACACGATCAGGAAAAATACGGAGCTATCAAATGTTGCAGCTGTAGGATTTACGGGAGATTCAACCCAGAAAAATAGTAGTGATCCAAATATTAGGGTAATTAAAAGGACAAATGTGGCATAATCAAGCTTAGTCTTCCTTGTAAACTTAATTATTGATTTTATTTTTAGCATATACTTATAAAGAGAAAATATTCTAACTAAAAATAGTAATATAACTAAATAATATGTATTTGGAAAGATCAGGATAATTAAATATGCTAAAGGTATTATTGCAAAAATAGTAAGCCAATTTTTGGATAAATACTGACGTGCATTCTTTTGTTTATTTAAAATATAAAATGTATTAATTGCTATTAAAACTGAAACCATGATATCAATCAGAACAAGATTTGGAAAGGTTGGTTTTAAATTTAAAGCAAAATCTATTGTTAAAAATGTTAATATTACTATGTCAATAATGATAAAAAGAAATAATATTGCATTGAATATTAATTTGAAATTTCTCTGCATATTATCACTTTAAAAATTTATTCATGTGTTTTTCTAGCCTTTGGTATAAAAATACTGGTTATAAATCCTAAAATAATGATCAATGTCAATACATTAAATGTCTGTTTCATTGCAGAACTGATTGTTGCTTCTACAATTTGTGTAGCTTGAGGAACTAATTCTGCAGGTATTTGTGGCGGTTGTGTCTGCATTTTTTCTACATAGTTAAATAGACTACTTTGTATTTGTTCTGTGGTCATATTCCCCGCTAATCCTGAGGATTCTATTCCAGTTGCAAGGCCTCCAGATATTCCAACTAAAAGTAAAACTCCTATTAATGCTGTTCCTATGGAATAACCTAAATTTTTGAATGCATTGAATAAACCAGAAGCATCAGTCTCCTGATCTTCTCTTGCTGCAGACATTATAAGATTTGTCATTTGTGAAAGTAAAAATCCTACTCCAATACCAAATACAATTGTTCCTGGAACAATATCCATAGGCTGAGTTTTTATATTGAAAACTCCTCCTAATATATAAGTCCCTAAAGCCGCAATAATAAATCCTGCCATTAAAATATATTTAGATTCTAATTTGGAAGCTAATTTAGCACCTAATAATGAACAAACCAAAATAGTAATGGATGCTGGTAAAAGGGTTAAACCAGTTGTGAATGCATCAACTTTTGTAACCTGTTGTAGAAATACTGGAATTATGAAAAGGAATCCTGCTAAAGGTATTTGCTGTATGATAGAGTTGAAATTACCTATATTAAATAAACGATTTTTTAGGAGAGATATATCAGATAATGGTTCTAAACCTTTACTAATTCTCCTTCTCTGCCATAATAAGAATATTATAAACAGAACTGAGCCTGAAATTAAAAGTACTGTAACGTAACCCCAAAATTCTGGTTTTGTTAGTAATAAAATTCCAAGTACAATCAAAACTAAAGAAACTATTGAAAGAATAGCACCAATAACATCTAAATCTTTCCATTTGAGTGTTGGTTGGGATTCAGTTAAATAATGCCTGAAAATTAATATTAAAGCAATAAAGATGAGTTCTGATGCAAATACAAGTCTCCATGTTAGATATGTTGTGAAAATTCCACCTACAATTGGCCCTATTGCTGCTCCAACAGCTGCAATTCCTCCCCAAATACCAAATGCAGTCACTCGATCTTTACCTTCGTAGCTGGACCCGACAATTGTTGTAGTTGCTGGAAACATCATTGCAGCACCAATTCCTTCTAAAATTGCCCATCCTACGAGTAACATGTTTGCATTAAGACTTAAAGTTGCTATAGTTGTTCCGGTAGCATAAATACCTAATCCTAAAAGAAAAGTCTTCTTCCTACCAAGAATATCTTGAAGTTTACTTCCAAGTAGCATGAATGAAGCAATTATAAGAGCATATAAAGCTATGATTGCCTGAATCATGGACAAAGTTGTATTCAATTCCACGACCAGTGTACTTATTGCAACATTCATTGCAGATGAATCTAAAACTATTATAAAAATTGCCATACAGGCAACAATTACTACTCCCCACTTATTCTGATTTGCTTGAGCCATACTAGTATCCCTTTGTTAATTTTTAATCTATTATAACTTCTATATGTATTATATAAATACTTAATTCACATTATTTTTTTTAAATGTACAATTAAAACATAAATAGGATTATCCACAAATAGAAATTTAGAAAGATTTTAAAGGTGAAAAAAGTGGTAACTGGACATCATGATGGAAATAAAATCGAATTGAAACTTGAAAAAGAAGGGATAAGTCTTAAAAAATCTGGCAGATTACTGGGAGTAAATAAAGGCGAAAAATTTGTCGAATATGAAGATATAACAGGTATAGAATTTAAGAAAGGTTTAGTTTTCGGAGAACTGGAAATACATACTTCTGGAATGAAAATTGAAGTGGAAAGGGTTAAAAAAGATGAAGGTGATGCCTTTGTCACAGTATTAAGAAATAAGCTTGCAGAAACAAGGAAACAAAAATATGGAAAAACAGAGGAACTTAGCCCTATGGATGAAATTAAAAAAGCAAAAGAATTGCTGGATATAGGAGCAATAACTGAAGAAGAGTTTGAAGCTATAAAAAAGAAATATTTATAGCATTTAATATCATTAATAACTAATAAACATTATCGGAGTTTTTTTAAAACAATCTGGGGGAATTAGATGCTTATATTAACTACACAAACTATTGAGGGAAAAAAAATAACTGCATATCACGGCATGGTTACTGGAGATTCCCTCTTAGGCGCTAATATGTATAAAGATATGTTTTCTGGAGTAAGGGATGTAGTAGGTGGAAGAACAGCTAAATATGAAGAAGAACTTAAAAACGCCAGAAAATTAGCTTTAGAAAGTATGAAAGAAAAAGCAGCCCAAAAAGGAGCTAATGCCATAATAGGAACTCGTGTAACATACCATAATCTTGGCGGCACTATGGGAAACACTATAAT
Source organism: Methanobacteriota archaeon (assembly GCA_023434825.1). GTDB lineage: Archaea > Methanobacteriota > Methanobacteria > Methanobacteriales > Methanobacteriaceae > Methanobacterium_D. The sequence continues at coordinate 16,520 of JAEYSH010000024.1, forward strand.
GGTCACAATCTTTGGTACAGCAGTAACTTATGAAGATTAATTGATTTTAATCTTAATTGGGGTAAAAATATGGTTGCTGTAAAAAAATTTTTTATAGAAAAACGCTGGGCATTAGTTGCTATATTAATCGGTGTTTTTTGGGGTTTTGGTTCTGCAATATTATGTATAGCCTTTAATCTGGTTATTTTTGGATTCAATATTATGTATATTGTTTCTCCATTAATTGCGGGTTTTGCTGAAACTTTCATAGCCCGTAGGAGATATGGTAAAAGTACAGGCGCAATCAGTGCTCTTTTAACTTTCCTATTGATAAATGGGTATGGATGGTTTGGTCCAGGACTTATTTTCCCAAGAGAACCTGCAACACTGAGTTTAATAACTATAATTGCAATAATCTTGACCCTTCAAGCCGCATTCCCAACATTAATCAATTATATCCTTATGGTAACTTCAATAGGTATAATTAAAAAATTTATTGGATTTTTGCTTTATATACCTTCTAAACTTTTAGGAAGAGTTCCTGTAGAAGAAAAAAAAGAAGAGGAAATTCTTCCATCAACAGATGAAATTTTTCTCAATGAGTTGCCAGTACCATTACTATCTGTTAATCCATCAATGGAGAAAAATATAATAAAATATGTAGGTATGGTGGGTGGAGAGGCCGTAGCTAAAGAAAAAGAGGTTGAAGGAAGAGCTTCTAAGCTTACTAAAATCATTGAACCAACACTTTTGGAAGATATGTATTTGGGTGATGCCAGAAAGTTAGCAATTTCCAGAATGCTTGATGAGGCTAAATCTATTGGAGCTAATAATGTTGTGGATGTTTTGGTTGACTACGTCTCTATGGGTGGTTTACAGGGGACTGCATTAATTGTAACTGCTATCGGAACTGCTGTTATAGTTGGGGATGAAAATAGCGATTTAGATAGTAATAAACCCGAAAATAACAACATTAGAGAATTAGGCGAAATTGGAAATTCTAAGATTCATGATAATACAGAGATTGAAACTGGATATCATGAAAGAAGTAGTGTTCTTGAAAATCAAAATAGTTCATCTAAAGGAAACAGAATTAAAATTATAGAAAGAGTAGTAGGAAGAGAAGTTGTAGATGAATCTGCAATGGTTGTTGGTAAAGTTAATGATGTTGAACTAAATTTGGATGAAAGAAAAATTGAAGGAATTCTTTTAAGTAAAAAAGGAGCTTCTAAAAATCTTGGTTTATCTAAAGAAGAATTATTTATTCCTTATGAAGATGTTGAACAATTTGGAGATAGGTTGATAATTAGAAAAATTAATTCTGATGGAAGCAGCGACGATGATTATTACAGCTATCTTGAAAGAAAAATAAGGAATATAAACTAGTTTTTATAATAATTGGATTTTTGATATTTGGGAATTTATTTATTTTTTCTTTTTATTTATTTAATGTAAAAAATAAGAAATATGGATATTTAAAGTTATAATCATTATTATTTTGATAATAAAACTCCAATACCTCCAAATAACAGTAAGAATACTGATAACCATGCAAACCATATTATTAAACCTGGGAAAAGCAATAAAATAATTCCCAGTATAATAGCCCATCCAATCATGGCTCCACCACTTACTTGTTGAACTTCTGCCATTTTTTCACCTCCTTTTCAATTTGTATATTTCCATATAGTAATTATTCTATTTAAATGTACAATTAGAAATGTATATTAAGTTATTACAACAAAATAAAAGCAAATAGAATTTTAGGGATATATTAACATTGAAACTTAGAAAATTATCATTTGGAGCTGATGGTTAAACCAGTTGAATACCCTAAAATCTTAATTAATGGTGATAGAATGCGTTTAAAGGAACAATTAATTGGAAAAGAAGTTGTAGACAGTTCTGGAATGGTAGTTGGTAAAGTAAAAGATATTGAAATTAATATGGATGAAAATCAAATTGAAACAATTGTTTTAGGGCAAGGAGGAATTTCTGAAAGTCTGGGTTTATCCAAAGAGGAAAATGTTATCTCTTATGACAGGGTAAAGCAAATTGGAGATAAAATACTTCTTAAATAGAATATCATAATATAAAATTTATTTGATTAAAAAATAAGGTGAAATGTATGGCTGATGCTGCTACGGCGATTGCGGATAATATTGTTTGGATAATACTGGCAGTTTTAGCGGCGGTTGTAGTTATAATCGTTGTTACACAGTGGAAAAAAGTCAGAGAAACACAAAATAATGTAGCTCTTGTTGAAAAACAAGTAGAACTAAAAAAAATATCACTGGTTGAAAAGGATTTAGAAACTAAAAGAATGATGGAAAACGTTTTGCCAATGCCTGCAGAACAGCAGGAACAACTTGCAAAAATAAGACAGAATACATCAGAAATCATGCATAAAGTAGGGTATTTGCACGGCGAAATAAGCGAAAGAGTTGCACTTTTAGAGGCAAAAGCAGAATATGGAAAACTCCAAAAACTAATGAAAGATCTGGAAAAAAAAGAAACAGATATTGATAAAAAATTAGGAGATTAAATATGACACCACTTGAAATATTTGCAATTATTGTTTTAGCTGGAGCAGTAATAGTTCTTTTGTATTATTTTTTAAGGGAAATGAACCAAACGGGGAGCGTTGGTTTCGATACATTTAAATCAAGTGTTTCTAATATGGGTAAAGGTGTTTCAGATGCAGGTAACCGTGTTTCTGAAGGAATTTCTCAACAATATAATAGCAGTAATGTGGAAGGTGAAAGTAGAATGTCTGGCGTAACTGATAGGGTATCTGGAATGGGTGAAAGTTTAAAAGGAAAAGTTAAAGAAGTACCAATAAATACGGATGCATTTTCCGGGCGAATTGATGAGATTTTGCATAAGCAGAGCGATCAACTAATTGAAGACTGGGAACTAGCTACAAAAAACGATATAGGTTCACTTGAAAAGAAATACAGTAAAGTAGCACGAGATATAGATGATCTAGAAAGACGTTTCAATGAATTCAGTGGTCACGCTAATAAGAAATTTGACCATATTGAAAAGAGATTGGATGCTTTAGAAGGCAAAGAAGAAACGGAATCATCTGAATAATTATTTTTTTTATCATTTTTTAATTTTTAAAGAATTTAAGTTCAATATTTCCATCATAAATTTCTAGGAAATTATTGAAAGTTTTTCTTGATTCATCTGAAGTCCATGAACCGACATTTATAAATGTTTTTTCCTTGTTAATAAAAGAGTTATGTGTATGGCCAAAAACAAGCTTTTCATCAGGTTTCCTACCAATTAAAAGGCTTGCATATGAATCAATGAATTTATAGATTTTACATATTCTACGCTTATCAGGTACATTCATTATTTCTTTAACTAAATTATCTGCTTCAGTTTTTTTGTTCAAAAATTTACTCAAATTACTTTCTATACTTGAAAATTGACTTTGAGATACTCCTTTAGAAAGCTTTAATAAATTTTTCAGTATTCCATCTTCTGAATATTCTCCTAAACACATTTTTTTGCATAGTTCATTATATAAATCAATATTTAATTGATTAAGATTTAAGATAACATCTGGTTCATGTCCATGGATAAAATAGAATTTATTCCCGTCTTCTTGAATTCTTAAGGATTTACATACTTTATAGGGGATATTTTCTGCATATTCTTTATATAAATCAAGCATATAATAATCATGGTTACCCACAATATAATGAATTTCATCCACATTTAAATTAGAGATTCTTTCAATTATATTGTCGTTTTCTGCTAATATTTGCCCAAGATAACGCTCCCATAAATCAAAAATATCTCCCAATAAAACAAGGTGATCTATATCTTCAAATTTATATTTATTCAAAAACTCACCTAAGGCTTGAATATTGCAATTTTCATGTCCTAAATGTACATCTGAAATAACACAAATTGTCATTATATTATTATATGAATCCTATCCTTTTATTACTTATGATTTAATTTTCAACTAGACCATTACCACACTTAGACTCAAACCAAATTTGATGCTAAATGTTCTATTATTTTAACAAATAAAAATATAATATAAATTAAATTTTTAATTTGGATTATTATTATGAAATTTAAGCCCATTAAAACTAGAAAAAAATTTGGCAGAGAACTTTATTCTATTGGAGAATCTTACTGGATTTATTATAATGGAATAAGATCCATGAAATATATGTATAAAGCTAAAAGGAACAAGGAGCTTGACTCAAAATTTATTGAAAGGATCATGCTTGCAGTTACTGAAGTAAATAATTGTTGGTTATGCTCATATGCCCACACCAAAAAAGCTCTTGAAAAGGGAATGAGTAACGAAGAAATCCAGAAGATCTTGGCAGGAAATATAGATGATGTCCCTGAAGATGAAATAAAAGCAGTATTCTTTGCACAATATTATGCCAACAGACGAGGAAAACCTACTCTTCAATCATGGCAACATATTGTAGAAATTTATGGAATATCCAAAGCATTAGGCATCCTCGGTTCAATTCGTACCATTATGATGGGAAATATTTATGGGTTTCCCTGGATTTCTTTTTATAATCGACTTAAAGGTAAACCAGATGAAAGAAGCAGTTTAAAATATGAAATTATTATGATTCTAGGATCTATTTTAATACCTATTGCTCTAATTCACGCTTTAATCTCAGATTTACTCAAAAAACCTACAATTAACTTCAAAAACTTTAAAATAAAGGAGATATAATAGAAAAGCATAAAATGCAAAACTTCACATTAAAAGGAAGAGACCACATAGAAAAGCATGAGGAAGATTTAGATAAAATAGGGAAAATTATAGTGAATTACATCTACTCCGAAATGGCAAAAATTCTATAAAAAAGATACCAACTATCTAATAGGTTACTGCAAAGAAGAATGATAATATTTTTAAAATAGAATTGGTGTACCAATCATGAATATAAGTATATTTTGGATATTTGGAATGATTTTAGCGGTTATATGCGGTATAATGGGATTATTGATAGGATTATTGATTATTGGAACAATAGGGGCCATAATGGGCGTTATTTTAGGGTTTTTGCTTGGTCTTGGCTTGTGGTATTGTTACATATATGTATTTAGCTGGTGAAATTTAATTTGTTTTATGCATTAGTTCTTCTTCGAATACAAACAGTCTAACAACTAAAATTAGGAGTATAATAATCAACATTATTCTATCTATGTTATATATTGCCATTTCAGTTCTTTTAAACCTTTAATACTGTTTGAAGCATTTAATTCTGTTTTTATCTAATTCTTTCAATATTATAACAAATGTTATTCATAACTTTTGATAGTTACTGATTCATTTTAACTGACAATTAGGAATTTTTAACCCTAATATCGTTATGAATGCTATACTGAAATAAATAGAATTTTAAATTACAGTCAAAAAGAAGTATTTAAATAATTTTTTTATAAATCAAATTTTTAAAATAAAAAATAGTAGGCTTAATCAGTATCTCATGATCATTTTAAGCCTTTCAAGTTCTTTAGCTACTTTATCACGCTTATCAGAAACCATTTCCTCTGAATCTATACATAATCCGCCAGTAGGACATGTAATAACACAGCGAGGAGTTTCCTGGTCTATACAAAGATTACACTTTTTTGCAATGCCATTTTCATCCATATGGATTGCTCCAATTGGACAAGCATCCCTGCAAAGACCGCAACCAATACAAACATCTTCATCAATTATGATTGCGCCGTCAACTTCTTCAATGGCTTCTTCTGGGCAAATTGTTAAACATGGAGCTCTATCTGGTGCACAGTGTAAGCAGTGAATCGATACGCCGCTAATAACTCTTATTGCATTTTGAGGACATTCACGTTCGCATTTTGAACATTCCTCGCAAAGTTCCGGCCTTGAAATTAATTCCTTCATTTTTGTGCCTCCTATTTAAGAGCATCCTTTGCCCGTGTACCATGTGTCAAAACATTTACCAGTTCTGATTTCTTTTTGGTTTTTTTGTTGATTCCCGCAATCTTTTCGATGTGTTTTGCCTGCTTTTCAAGTTTCATCTTTTCAGTGTCAATAATTGTAATCGCCCTTTTTGAACATGCCTTAATACACGCTGGAGTGTCAAGATCAGGACATTGACTACATTTTTGAGCTTTTCGCTCGTGCATTGCAACTGAACCAAATGGACAGATAAGCATACACAGTGAACAGCCTATACATTTTTCATAATCTATGCTATCTTCCTGCATTGCTTCGGTTGGGCAGATCCTCATACAAGGAGCATCTTCACAGTGTTGACAGATAATAGGGTAATAAGAGCCTTCAACTTCTCTAACCATAATGCATGATGTTCCATGAAGTTGTTTGCATGCTTCTTCACAGTCCATACATCCATCGCAAATCTCTGGTTGAATTAGTATCTTTTCCAAGACTATTGCCCCCTATATTTTAAGTTCTGTGCAGACTTGATTAACGTAATTTTGAATCTTTTCTTTTTCTTCGTCAGCAAGGTGTTTAAACCGTTTTTGAGCATTTAAGTATTCATTTACAGGTTTTCTTAGAAGAGGTCTGTATGTTACTTTAAACTCACCATCAACAATTTCATATAGAATCCATGCGCCGGTATCAACAGCTAATCTACCAAGTTCTATGGTTTTTGATGGATCGTAGCCCCATCCTGTTGTACATGGCTGGTGAAGGTGAATATATGCTGGTCCTTCTGATTCGGCTGCTTTTTTGACTTTCTTCATGAAATCTTCAGGGTATGAAATTGATGCTGTTGCAACATATGGCACTCCGTGAGCTGCCATTATCATTGGAATGTTTTTCTTTGGCTTATCTTCACCAAAACTTTCTTTTCCGTGTGGTGATGTTGTTGTTGATGCACCATAAGGTGTTGCACCACTTCTTTGAACCCCTGTGTTCATGTAAGCTTCATTATCGTAACATATGTAAATAATGTTATGTCCCCTTTCCATTGCTCCGGATAATGACTGAAGCCCTATATCTGCAGTTCCTCCATCTCCAGCAAAGACAACAACGTTAGTGTCGTCTTTTCCCTGGGATTTAAGAGCTCTTTCTACTCCGGAAGCTACAGCAGCAGCATTTTCGAATGCTACGTGAATCCATGGAACTTCCCATGCAGATTCAGGATATTGGGAAGTAATAACTTCTAAACATCCTGTTGCAGATACTGCTACGGTGTTTTCACCCAGCATTTTAAGTGCAAGTCTCGCTCCTATGGTAGCACCACATCCAGCACAACCTCTGTGCCCAGCTGCGAGAAATTCTTTTTCAGGTACTTCCATTTTATGCTTCCTCCTCTTTTAATCCAATCCAGTTAATTTTATCACTGTCATTTGATTCTTTGGTAATTTTGATTATATTCCTTATATCTTCGTTGGAGACATCACGTCCACCAAGACCTATAATAAAGCCTCTGGCATCTACATCCATTTTAGCTTTGATTTCGTTAAAGAGAACTCCTCCAATTCCGAAGGATATATTTTTATCCAGTACAGCAATTCTATCTGCATTTTTAACGGCATTGTAAATTTCATCTTTAGGGAAAGGTCGGAATGCTATGACTTTAAGAAGACCAACTTTTTGCCCTTCGGTCCTCATTTTATCTACGACTGCCTTTATGGTACCACAGATTGATCCCATAGCTACAAGAATTATTTCGGCATCATCACACATGTAATTTTCAATCATATCATAGCTACGTCCGAATTTCTCGCCAAATTCTTTATTAACTGATCTTATTACGTCCTTGGCATTTTCCATTGCTACTTCCATGTCGTGTCTAGCTTCCATGTAGTAATTTGGATCGGTAAATGTTCCAAGAGACATTGGGTCTTTAGGGTCAAGATATGAGTGTTTTGGTTGGTACGGTGGTAAGAATGCATCTACTTCTTCCTGTGATGGAACATCTACTGGCTCAACTGTATGGGTAAGTATAAAACCGTCTACACAGACCATACTTGGGAGTAAGACATTTTCATTTTCAGAAATTTTATATGCCTGCAATACAAAGTCAAGAGCTTCCTGAGCATTTTCAGCAAAAAATTGCATCCATCCAGTATCTCTTTGGGAAATAGAGTCTTGTTGATCGTTCCATATGCTTAATGGTGCTGATAGTGCTCTATTTGCATTTCCCAAAACTATTGGATTTCTTAGTCCTGCAGCCGCAAATAAAATTTCATGCATTAATGCTAAACCCTGTGATGATGTAGCTGTAAATACTCTAACACCCGTTCCTGATGCACCTACAGCAGCACTTATGGCACTGTGCTCTGATTCAACCATTATATACTCTGCAGGAAGATCCCCATCTGCAACGAATTTTGCCAGGTATTCAGCAATAGAAGTTGCAGGTGTAATTGGATAAACTGGTACAACTTTTGGCTTAGCAAGCTTAACAGCTTCTGCAATTGCTCTGTTGGCTGAAATAACTTTCATTTAGTCTCTCTCCATTTTTATAGCTTTAACAGGACATTCTTCGGCACATATGCCGCATCCTTTACAATAATCGTAATCAATTTCGTGTTTTTTACTTACGCATCCTTCTGGGCAAAATAAGAAACAATTTTCACAATCTATACATTTTTCTTCATCTAGGATAGGTTTGAAGGTTCTCCAGCTACCTGTTTTGTTGTTTTTACTGCTTCCAGCTTCTTTAACAGTAGCCCCTTTGGCTGTCATGAAATCACCTATTTTTAATTTGTTCATATGCTATTTCAGCGGCTTTAGCGTTCTTTTCCCCTATTTTCCCTGGGAAAGTCTCTTTAGTTATCTTTATAATAGAATCAAGAGTTACTACATCTGTAGCGCCCGCAAATGCCCCTAACATGACTGTATTAACAATAGGAACTCCTAAAGTTTCCAGTGCAATACCTGTAGCGTCAATACTGTAAGGGTCAACATTTCCACCTAAATTAACGTTATCTTTGGTATTTATTATTACATCTCCACCATCTTTAAGCCCGGATACAACATCTACGGCTTCTAAAAGGGTGTCATCTAAAACTATTACATAATCAGGATTATAAACTTGATATCTTCTTCTGATTGGTTTATCATTAATTCTTGTAAACGCCATGACTGGTGCGCCTTTTCGCTCAGCACCGAAGAATGGGAATGCTTGACAATACTTTCCATCCTCAAACGCTGCTTTTGCTAAAATTTCAGCAGCGGTCACTGCGCCCTGTCCTCCACGTCCATGGAATCGAATTTCGATCATAGTGTACCTCCATTCCTCATGTATAATCATTATAAATTATAATATATATAAATGTTGCACATGAACTTATACAATAATAATGACATATTTTGCAAATAATAAAAGAGAATTATTATATAAGAATTTAGCTAAAATGAACATATAATTATTCAGATTATCCGTAAAACCAATAAAAAGTTTTAAAATCTAATTTAGAGTTGAGGAAACTTAGCTTCCGAACACAAATATTAAAAATTTTTGAGGTAAATAGAGGGAAATTATGAAAGTTCTTATAGTAACTGGAAAACTTGCAAGTAAAACTGTAAATGAAGTATCAAAGAAGTCAAAGCAAGATGTGTATGTTTATACTATTGATACTCCCATCGCAGCTTTTTTAACTCCTAAAAGGATACTTGAAGAGATTAAAAAAATGGAAAATCTTGATATAAATTCATTTGATATGATAATCACACCGGGTCTAATTAGGAAAGATGTGGGCGAAATCGAAGCTAAAACAGGAATTCCAACTTATAAAGGCTCAACAAGTGCTGCAGATCTTAATATAGTTTTAGACATGGCTGATAAACTAGAACTTTCATCAAAGAAGCCGGCTGATAGACTTATAGAAGAAGAACTTCAAAAAAGAGCTCTTAAATTCATCGAAGATTTTGAAAAAGACGAAGAAAATAAAGAAAATCTTTTAAAAAAATCTGAAAATATTCTTGTAGGTAATCTGCCTGTTGGTGAAGATTTTCCAATGCGCGTGCTTGCCGAAATTGCGAATGCACCATTATTAAGCAGGGAAGAGTTAATTAATCGCGCTAAATATTTCGTGGACAATGGGGCTCAGATGATCGATATTGGAATGATTGCTGGTGAAACAAGAGCAGAAGAAATTCCAGAAATGGTAAAAACTCTTAAAGAAAATCTGGATGGTATTTCTGTAAGTATAGATACTTTAAATCCTCTTGAAATTAAGGCAGCAGTTGAAGCTGGAGTGGATATGGTTTTAAGTCTTGATCTTGGAAATTATGAAGATGTTTTACCATTATTAAAAGAAAAAAACATTCCTGCAGTAATTCTTCCAACTAATTTCAGCAAAAACTGGACACCTGAAACTGTAGAAGAACGTGTAAGTGCTCTTGAAGAATTAATGGAAAAATGTGAAGGAATTGATGTAATTGCAGACCTTATACTTGATCCAGTAAACAGCCAGAGTATTGTAGAATCAATAATCGCATGTCACGAATTTAAAAAACGTAATAAAGTACCTCTTTTCTTTGGAGTAGGAAACGTTACAGAACTTTTGGATACGGATTCTGTTGGAGTAAATGCACTTCTTTCTGGAATTGCAATGGAACTTGGCGCAAGCATACTTTTTACACCTGAAGAAAGTGGTAAAACAATTGGAAGTGTTCATGAACTTGCAATATCATCTAAAATGATGTTTTTAGCAAAAAATAGGGGTTCTATCCCTAAAGATCTTGGTATTAATCTAATACTCTTAAAAGATAAGCGGAAAGGAGAATCTATAACTGAAGAAGTTGATGCACAGGTAGTTAAAGGTGCAGAAGATTATAAGTTTACTCAGGACCCTCAGGGAAGCTTTAAAATAACAATTGAAAATGGTTTAATAAAAGCAGTTCATTATGTAAAGATGAAGCCGGATTTGATTATTGAAGGTAAAACTGCTAAGAGTGTTTATGATGAGATAATTAAAAAAGGGCGTGTTTCAAGGATTGAACATGCAGCATATCTTGGTGCTGAGCTTCAAAAGGCTGAAATAGCAGCAGTACTTAATAAAAATTACGTTCAGGACTTCAGTTTATTTAAAAAACTCAAATATTAATAATTACAGGTATTATCATGAAAACATGCACAAAATGCGGTGCTACGCCGGTTATTATAAAAAGAAAATCATCAGGCCAGATGCTCTGTAAAGAATGTTTTATTCACTCAACAACAGAGAAAGTTTTAAAGGGTATTCGAAGAAATAAGCTCATTGAAAAGGGAGATAAAGTTGCAGTTGCGCTATCTGGAGGTAAAGATAGTGTAATGGTTTTAGATATTCTTAATTCTCTTTATGAGCGCAATATAATTGATTTATTTGCAATAACCATAGATGAAGGAATAGCAGATTATAGAAAACACGGCGTAGATATTGCTATTAAAAATGCTAAAAAAATAGGTATTGAGCATAAAGTAGCCACATTTGAAGAATATTTTGGTAAAAATCTGGATGAAATTATGCATAATGATTCCAGAGAACATGGAGCATGCACTTATTGCGGTGTTTTCAGGCGTTGGATCATTAATAAAGTGGCAAGAGATGAAGGAGCCACAAAGATTGCAACTGGACATAATCTCGACGATGAGACTCAGGCAATTCTTATGAATTATTTAGAAGGAAATATTGATAATTTAATGCGAATTGGGGCTAAAACAGAGCCAATGAGCGATAAATTCAAAGTAAAAATTAAACCGCTTAGAGAAATCCCTGAAAAAGAAATTGGACTCTATGTAGTTGCAAAAGAACTTGATGTGCATTTTGATGAGTGCCCATATTCTAGAGAATCATTTCGGGGAGAAATAGGGCGTTTCGTGAAAGAATTATCAGTTAATCATCCAACAATAATGTATTCAACACTCAAGGGTTTTGATAAAATAAGACCTGCAATAAGAAAGGAATTTGGCGGTAAAAAGTCTAATATGGGTGAATGTGTAAATTGTGGTGAACCAGCTTCCCATGAACTTTGCAGAGCGTGCTTATTTTCTAAAAAGATAAAACAGTGATTATGATGGAAGTTACAGTGATTTATGAAAGAAATGAACATAAAAAAGAAATTTCAGAGAATACTACTATTAAAGAAGTGTTAGAATCAATGGATATATCTTCAGAAACTGTTGTAGTAAAGAAAAACAACGAAATAGTAATGGATGAAGAAAATCTAAATGATGCAGACGTAATTGAAGTAATCCGTGTTATATATGGTGGCTGAAAAACTTTTAGGTATAACAAATTTTAAGATAAATGAAAATAAATAAGTTTTAATTGTTTCTTTATTTGGATGTGGATACGTGGAAATCGCAGGTATAATTGAAAACAAAGTAGCAAGCTATTTTTCAATAAAAAGCGTTCACATGGAAGATAAAGCTTTTTATTTTATTGTTTGGAATTATTCAAGGGAAAATTTTCTTCATTTAGTCGATGAACTTGATAAAATAGGATATATTCCGTTTATTGAGGAACATGAAGGGGATTATAAGATTAATATAGTTAATAAACCTGAGCATAAGGAATCTAAAGTACACATCAATGTTATTTTATTATTAGTCACCATTATTTCCACAGTTTTGGCAGGATATTTTTATAGTGGAGTAAATTTAGAAACAGGATCTATTTTCACTATTTCCAGTATTTTAAATGGGTCTGCTTTTTCATTACCTAATTTAATACATGGAATAAGTTTTTCAATTGCCCTACTGGCTATAATTGGCACACATGAATCTGCACATTATTTTGCAGCTAAAAAACATGGAGTTAGGGCTACTTTACCCTATTTTATACCGGCCCCTACATTTGTTGGTACTTTTGGAGCACTAATAAATATAAGATCAGCAATACCTACTAGAAAAGCTTTATTTGATCTTGGAGTAAGCGGGCCTATTGCAGGATTTCTTGTAACAATCCCGGTTCTGATAATTGGATTAAGCTTATCTAATTTAGCACCGGTACAATCAGGAAGCTACGTATTTTACCCCCCACTTCTGATGCAAATTATTATGATTTTATTGTCAATTCAAATACCTCCGGGCTATGATTTATATATTCATCCAGTTGCTTTTGCTGGTTGGGTTGGAATAATCATTACCATGCTTAATTTAATGCCTGTAGCAGTTTTAGACGGAGGACATATTTCCAGGTCACTTTTTAGTAGAAAAAGTCATTATTTTGTATCTATTGCAGGTATAGCAGTTACATTTTTCCTTGGCTGGTATTTTATGGCCATGTTAATGGCATTTTTCCTGTTCTTCCTGGCTAAAACTCATCCTGGAGCTCTGGACAACATTTCAAGGATTGATAGAAATAGAAAAATAGTAGCTGTACTTGTTGTTATCATATTTATATTATGTTTATCTCCTATGCCCACAATTATGGCTTAGAGAATATTAAGAGAGGTTTTTATGAAAGTTTATTACGAATGTGCGCCATGTTTTTTAAGGCAGGCAAAGGAAGCACTTGATCTTGCAACAAAGGACGAGAGCGTTAAAATTGAAATTATGGAAGAAATTGTAAAAATAGTGGGCAGTGAATTTAACAAGGAAGCTGTTTCTAATGAGGTTGGGACTAAAATTCATAGAACTATTAAAGATAAAACTGGAAATGATGATCCATACATTATAGAAAAGCAAAAAGGAAATGAAATTGCATTTAAATTTCTCCCACAAATTAAAGAAATTATTAAAGCAGATAATAGACTGGAATCATATGTTAAAGCGGCTATCGTAGGAAATATAATTGATTTTGGGGCTCTTGGAGTTAATTATGACATTGAAAATGGAATAATTAATAACATGAAAAGGGATATTGCCTTAAATCATGTTGATAAACTTGAAAATACGCTAAAATCAGCTAATAATGTTCTTTATTTGGCTGATAATAATGGGGAAATAGTTTTTGATAAATTATTAATAGAAAAACTAAAAGAATATGATGTAGAGGTTACAGTTGCTTTAAAAGAAAAGCCAATACTAAACGATGCAACGGTTGAAGATGCAGTAAATATTGGGCTTGATGAAGTTGCAGAACTAGTATCCACTGGAACTGATTCAATTGGAATAATCTATGGAGATATATCTGAAGAGTTTAGAGAAATATTTAATAATGCAGATATGGTTATTTCAAAAGGTCTTGGAAATTACGAAGGTTTAACTTCAATGGAATTAGGAAATAAACCTGTTTTTGTTTTGCTTAATGTGAAATGTGATCCAATAGCCAAAGATATTGGTGTAAATTATCTTGATAATGTTGTTTTAAAATTATGAGTATTAAATAAAGCTTTTTTTAAAATTAAGTTAACAGTATTAAGTTAATTAGCTGATAAAATGGGTATTTTTAGTAAGATTTATTCTTATATTCAAAAGCATACATTTATTAACTATAATCAACAATTAATAAATGTTACAGAACTAACAAAATTACGATATCGGGAGAAGTGCCGCCTCCGCAAACCTTGGCACAAAAATTCCATAACTTTATTTTTTCCTCCCGATATCTTTAAATTAACTGCTCATTTTTAGAATTCTATAAATTATAAGTTTTTACTAACACGAAAAAGATTTAAAAAAATATATTTATGTCTTTTGCAAAAAATCGAATTGATATTAATTAGAGTAATTATATTAATTTGAGTGTTATGATGTCTGGGGGCAAATTAATGAGTAGTCAATTAGATGGACTATATAATCGGCTATTTCGACATATAGAAAAACTAACAGATTTTAAATCAAAAAATAAAAACCTTCAAGATGTTCACGATTTGATCATGGAACTTCAAAAATTTCAAGTTGAAATTGAAATGGAAAATGAAGAATTACATAATGCACTTGAAAAGTTAAATAATGAGATTGAAAAGTCGGATCAATCTCAAATAGATTTATCGGGTGATCAAAATCTTCTTGAATCTATTATTGAAGGGACATCAGATGCTATATATGTAAAAGACTTAAAAGGACGCTATTTACTTTTTAATTCCACAGCAGAAGAGATCACTGGAAAAAAATCAAGTGAAGTATTGGGAAAGGATGATACATTTTTGTTCTCACCAGATGAAGCTAAAATAGTTATGGCTAAAGATTTTAGCGTCATGAATGATGGAACAGAACAAACCTACGAAGAAACTATTACAACTGCATCTGGAGAAAAAAGGACGTATTTATCTACTAAAGGACCGCTAATTGATGATAATGCTAACATTATCGGATTATTTGGAATTGCGCGCGATATTAATGAGCATAAACAAGCTGAAATTGCATTGAAAGAAAGTGAAGAGAGATATTATAGTTTATTTAGAAATAATCAAGCTGTAATGCTTTTGATTGAACCGAAAACTGGAAAAATCGTGGATTCTAACCCTGCTGCTAATTCTTTTTATGGTTATAGCAGAGAAGAGTTGCTTCAGAAGAATATTAAAGATATTAACATTTCAGACGAGAAAAATGTATCATCACAAATGCGAAAAGCAGAATCAGGACAAAAGAGACATTTTATATTCAAACATAAATTAGCAAATGGTAAAATCAAGGATGTGAGTGTATACACTGGTCCTATTAATTTTGGAAATGAAAAATTGCTTTATTCAATTGTCAATGACATTACTGAACAGAAAAGTGCTGAAGATGCTTTAAAAAAGAGTGAAAAAAGATATCGAAGTATTATTGAAAATATGCAGGATGGATTTTTCCGTTTAGATAAAGAAGGGAAAATCATCATGGCAAGTCCTTCTATGGCTAAAATGTATGGATTTGGTTCATCTCAGGAAATGATAGGTCTTACTGCTGTTCCGCTATACAAAAACATTGAAGATAGAGAACAGGTGATGGAAGAATTAAATAAAGAGGGTAAATTAGATGATTATGAAGTTGAAGCAGTGAGAGGCAATGAGTCGTTTTGGGCTTCTGTAAATGCTCAATTTTACTATGATGATCAGAGTCAAATTCAAGGTATTGAAGGTTTTACTCGTGACATTACGCAGCGTAAAAAAGCTGAAGAAGAGTTAAAACAACGATCTGCATTATTAGATATCTCTTATGAGGCTATTTTTTCATGGGAGTATGATAATGGAATTTTATCATGGAATAAAGGTGCTGAAAGACTGTATGGATTCAGCAAAAATGAAACAATTGGTAAAGTTAGTCATGCCTTGTTAAAAACTAAGTTTCCAATTGAATTTAATGAATTCATGGAAGAGCTATATAATGAGAAAATGTGGACTGGTGAACTGGTTCATACAACAAAAAATGGGAGCAAAATCATTGTTGAAAGCCGTCACCAGTTAATTCAAGATTCTTCAGGTAAAACGATAGTTATAGAAACAAATCGGGACATTACTAAACGTAAAAAAGCTGAAATACAGCTAAAAGACTCGTTAAATCAAACTCAACAGCTTGCAGAAGAATTGGAAGTCTCAAATGAAGAATTAATAGCCACAGCTGATGAACTTAAGGTTGCAAATGAAGAACTTCGAGACCAGGGAGAAACCCTTATACGTCTCAATCGAACACTTAGAGCACTTAGTGATAGTGATTATGCAATGATGCATGCTGAAGATGAAGCCAAATATCTGGATGAGGTTTGTAGAATAATTATGGAAGATTGTGGATATGCAATGGTTTGGATTGGTTTTGTCGAGGAAGATGAAAACAAAACAGTCCGTCCAGTAGCATATTGTGGTTTTGATGAAAGTTACATTGAAAATCTCAATATTACATTAAAAGATACTGAGCGTGGCCGAGGCCCAACTGGAACGGCTATTCTTACAGAAAAACCGTATATTTGCAGAAATATGCTTAATGACCCTAATTTTGAACCATGGCGTGAAGAAGCAATCAAAAGAGGTTATGCATCTTCATTAGTTGTTCCTTTAATAGCAGATAATAAAAAATTAGGTGCAATATCAATATATTCCACCGAGCCTGATTCATTTTTAAATGAAGAAGCGGAATTACTGGCTGAATTGGCTAATGATCTTGCTTTTGGAATTACAAATCTCCGTTTGCAGGCTGCACATGAGAAAGCAGAGAAAGAGTTATATGAGAATGAAAAGAAGTTAAGAACTCTTTTTGAAATTTTACCTATAGGTGTTTCTATTATTGATAAAAATAGGAACGTAGTATATGAAAACCCTGCTTTGGAGAGAATTTTAGATATTTCAAAAAAAGGTTTTGTTCAAAAGAGTTATGAAAAAAGGCAATATATAAAATCTGATGGAACATCAGTGCCTGATGAAGAATTTCCAAGTGTTAAAGCATTCAAAGAGAATAAATCTGTTGAAAATATCGAAATGGGTATAGTTAAAGAGGATAATTCAATTATATGGACTAACGTTAGTGCTATACCATTATCCTTCTCTGACTGGAATATTTTAATTACAACATTTGATATTACAGAACGCAAGAAAGCTGAAAAAGAGCTAGAAGAGAGTGAAGAGAGATATAGGCTCATTTTAGAAACTGCAAATTCTGGCGTGTTCCTTTTAGATGCAGAAAATAAAATTAAATACCTTAATCAACGCACTATGCAATTAGTGGGTTATTCTGCTCATGAAATGTTGGACATTAATCTTCAGCAATTTTTAGATACTAAAGGGCAAAAAAATGCTCATAAACTTATGAAACAATGGAAAAAAGGTTTAAATGCATTAAATGAATTTAAATTCATATGCAAAGACGGGTCAACTTTCTGGACTTTATTTGCTGCAAGCCCTGTAATAGATAATAATGGTAAACATAGGGGGACAATTGGTGTAATTACAGATATCAACGCACGTAAAGGTGTTGAAAAAGCCTTAATAGAAAGGGAACGGATTTCTAAGTCTATTTT
>JAEYSH010000044.1 GCA_023434825.1 Methanobacteriota archaeon
AATTATAAGCATTCTTGAAAATAGGGCAGGTAAATACTCGAAAGATGTTAAAACCATGCATACAACATTTGAAGAGTTAATGAACCCCAAAAATATGACTTTAATGTCGTTTTTAAGTGCCTTTGCATGGTTCTTTGAATGTTTAGCACTATTTTTCGTGATTATTGGTTTTGGAGAATCCATCAGCGTTTTAATATCAACTTTTGTTTTCAGCTTTGCATCACTTGCAGGCGCAGTAAGCATGATCCCCGGAGGCCTTGGCGTTGCAGAAGCAACATTTTCAGGATTATTGCAATATTTCGGATTAACAGCCACCATTTCAGTCGGAGTAGCCATAATAATAAGATTTGGTACCTTATGGTACGGTGCAATCCTTGGATTCCTGATATACATAATTTTTAAAAATAAAATAATTAAAAACTAAATATGATAAAATAAATAATAATACTTGTGATTAAATGAATAATAATGCTTCGAGATTATTACATCACTGGCCATTTATAATAGCTGCCATTATTCTATGGATCACAATCTTCCTACTGTTTGATGGTTCTTTAAGCTTAAACAATGGAATTTTTATATATGTTCTGGATGATCCTTACATTCATATGGCCATGGCTAAAAATTTCGTATATCATGGAGTTTTAGGTGTTGATCAATATGGTTTTACATCTTCTTCATCTTCACCATTATGGATACTACTATTATTATCTACATACTTCTTATTTGGAGTAAATGATTTTATACCACTTATATTAAACGTTATATTTGCAACTGTTGCCGTTTTAACAGCATATTCCATCTTGAAGTACTATAAATTATCTTCTTTCTATAATTTCATATTTTTGCTTCTCTTTATATTCATTACACCGCTCCCTGCACTTGTTTTTACTGGAATGGAACATAACTTACAAATCATATTAACCATTTCATTTGCTTTTATTGCTGCACATATGCTCTCTAAAGAAGAATATGGAGGATTCAAGCTATACTTATTATTGATTTTAGCTGCTCTTTCAGTTGCAGTTCGCTATGAGAATGTTTTCATTGTTCTTGTTGTTGCAATTCTATTTATATTGCGTAAAAGACTCTGGAATTCTATATCCTTATTAATTGCAAGTTTTATTCCTGTTGCGCTTTATGGAATATATTCAGTTATGAAAGGATGGTTTTTCCTGCCAAATTCACTTGTAACTAAAAGTACTTTTGTGGAAAACAAAATTCAAATGTTTTCAACGGAATTTATTTTCAGGTTCTGGGATAATTTAAAGAGTGTCATGAGCATACACATATTTATACCGGTTGCTCTGGCATTAGGAATTTTAATTTACCGTTTAGACAGAGGAAAAAGTTCATGGGACAGCCATAATTTAATTATTGCCGTTTTTATTGGCGCTACGATCCTACATATGTTCCTTGCAAGAATTGGTTGGTTTTATCGTTATGAAGCATATCTATTAGCATTAGGAATAATTGCTATTGCAGTTGGAATAGGAGAATATTTACCTTCACGACCTAAATTCGATAGAAAACAATTATCCAAACAACTTGCCATCATACTACTTGTATTCCTGTTAATTTTCCCCCTTGCAGATAGAGGGTACAATTCTCTAAAAGAAACTCCTAAAGCAAGCAATAATATCTTTGATCAACAGTATCAAATGAGTCTTTTTATAAAAGAATATTATTCTGGGGACGCTATATCTTTAAACGATGTAGGTGCAGTAAATTATTATGCAAATATCAAATCTGTGGATTTACTTGGTTTAAGCGGTTTAGATGTTGCCAAGTTAATTTTAAAACATGATTATAAAATAGAAGCTATGGATAATTTAGCCCGAAAAAATAATATAAAAGTGGCTATAATTTATGAAGACCTATTTAATGAATATTTAACAGGAGGAGTACCTCCTAAATGGATTAAAGTTGGTGAATGGAAGATTTCCGGCAAAATAACTCCATTTATGGACACTATATCATTCTATGCTGTTGATCCCAGTGAAGAGGCTAATTTGATTAAAAATTTAAGGGAATTTTCTAATAAATTACCATCCGATGTTCAACAAAGTGGAAAATATATAGAAAGCGAGAAATAAATATTTCACAAACCATTTTTAATTATATTTTTATAAAATGTTTAAAACATTGAAAGACCTTATTTAAACATATAAAACTTTTAAGGAAGTAAAAAATGTCTAAAGTTGCATTAATGAAAACAACACCTGAAACTGTTGTTAATGACTATTATAAAATAATGAAAGATGCAGAATATACAAACGCATTGTCCAAAGAAGATAAAACTATTTTAAAACTCAATCTTTCATGGACTCTCTATTATCCTGCCTGTTCTACACCCCCTTGGGAATTAGAAGGCGTATTAAATGCTTTGAAGACAGACGAATACAATGATGTTGTTGCCGTTGAAAATCAGACTGTGGTAACTCATCCATGGAAAGGAGCATACTACAATAAATGGCTACCGCTTTTAAATCAACATGAAATTGATTTTAAGCCATTAACAGATGTTGAATGGGTTTCCCACAAGCCAAAATCTGAAATGTTAGCTATGCATGATTTATTTGGAGAAGTTTGGGTTCCAAAAATGTTTTATGATTCAAATGTAATTCATTTCCCCACCGTAAAAACTCATGGACACACAACAACCACCGGAGCTATGAAAAATGCTTTTGGAGGCCTAATTCCCAAATACAGACACCACGCCCATAAAAAAATACATGAAGTACTTGTTGATCTTCTGATTATTCAAAATGAAATCCATAATGGAATATTTTCAGTTATGGATGGTTGTGTTTGTGGAAATGGAGCGGGTCCCCGAACTATGGAACCTTTCTGTGGTGATGTAATCCTTGCAAGTGAAGATCAGGTCGCTATTGATGCTTTAGCAGCAAGAATAATGGGTTTTGATCCCCTAAAAATAGATTATATTAAAATGGCTCACGATAAAGGGCTTGGAATAGGAGATGTTGACCAGATAGAAATAGTTGGAATGGATAAAGGAGATTTAAAAACCATGAATTTCAAATTCCAAACCAGTAGAAGTCCCGTTGTTAAGTGGGATCAAAGGATAAGAAAAAGTACAATGAACGTTAAATGGCTGCATAACCTTTTATTTAATTCACCAATCTTTAAAACATTTATATTCGCTTCAGAATTCTATCACGATAAATTATGGTACCCCACTACCGGTAAAAAGAAAATTGAAGAGTATAAAAAGACAAACTGGGGCCAGATGTTTGATGAATATGGATATGGCAAATTTCCTGAATATAAAGAAGTTAAAGACTGGGATCCTTACTGATTTCATAATTCAATTAAGCTAATGGTTATAAATTACTGAATGAAAACATGGACTAAATCATAATTCATTAGGTGAAATAATGGCTGAGAGGGTAAATATAAATGAATACTTGGATAAATACAATCCAGAAATGGGTAAAATTGCTATGAAGTTACGTTCTCTTATTTTAGAAATGTTTCCTGATATGAATGAAGTCATAAAGTGGAAAAATCTCGTATATGAAAATAATGGACATGTATGTGCTATTTTAATTCATAAAGCCCATATTAATCTTGAATTTATGAGAGGAACCGAGATTAAAGACCCTGAAAACCTCCTTGAAGGTACTGGAAAGAAAATGAGGCACATTAAGATTAAAGAAGAATCAGATATTGATTCTGAATATATTAAAAATCTCATAGAAGAATCTATTCAACTTAATACGTCAATTTAAACCTCCAAACAATAAAATTATGGTTGCTTGATAAAATTAGTGAAAACACTACTTTAACAGATTTTTTTGAGAAAAAACCCCCTAAAAAGCCAATTGATGAAGTTAATGTTAAATCTATTTTAAATAAAGCTAAGAAACGTGACTCGTGGTTTCTATTAGACTACTCTCTTAATCCGTTTCTTGGATGTTCATATAATTGTCTTTACTGTTATATTCGAGGAAGTCATTATGGCGGAGATACAACCCATAAACTTCAAGTTAAAGCAAATGCAGTTTCAATTCTTAAAAAACAGCTTAAAAGAAGAGCAAAAAATAATGAATACGGACTAATAGGAATTGCATCTTCCACTGAACCTTATCCAGAAATCGAAAAAGAACTTAAACTCACTAGATCATTACTAAAAATAATAGAACGTTACAAATTTCCAGTTAGCATCCTTACACGATCAAAATTAGTTTTAAGAGATATGGATATTTTAAAGGAAATTAACGAAAATGCTATTTTACCTCCAGATTTAAAGCCCAAATTAAGAGGCGGTGCAATAATATCTTTTTCATTTTCCACTCCTGATGAAAAACTGGCTAAAATATTTGAACCAAATGCTCCATCACCCCAAAAACGTCTTGAAACCATGAAAAAGTTTAAAGATGAAGGCTTCAGGACAGGGATTTGCTTTATGCCTGTTTTACCTTATTTGTCCGATTCTGAAAAAAGTATAGAAAAAATGGTGGTTTTAGCTAAAAATTATGGTGCAGATTCCATTTTAACTGCTGGTTTAACATTATTTGGAGATGGGCCAACTGATTGCAAAACAGTTTATTATAATACAATTGAAAAACATTTCCCTGAACTTTTAGAAAAA
>JAEYSH010000047.1 GCA_023434825.1 Methanobacteriota archaeon
AATGAAAGTAGTTAAAGACCTTGTTGAGCATCACGTTGAAGAAGAGGAAGAAGAATATTTTCCAAAATCTGAAGAAATTTTAGGTTCTAACACGTTAGATCAGCTTGGTAAGAAATATGAAGATTGGAAAAAGGATGTAATGTAATTAAAATTTATAGGGAGGCATTTTAATGGCTAATTTATATGATATGCTAAAAGAAGACCACCAAAATGTAAAAAAAATGTTAGATCAGACCATTAAAACTAAAGATCCATCTCAATTTCCAATAATTAAAAGAGAGTTAGAAGTTCACATGAATGGAGAAGAAAAATTTTTCTATCCAAAAATTATGGAAAAGGATAAAGAAACAGCTTTAGAATCATTTGAGGAACATCATGTCGGTAAAATGGTTCTAAGCGAGCTAGAAAGCACCAGCCGAAGTGATGAGGCATGGATACCCAAAGTAAAAGTTCTAAAAGATATTTTAGATCACCACATTGAAGAGGAAGAAACTGAAATTTTCCCTGCTGCTCAAGACATGCTGGATAGTAAAGAAGAGCAGCAAATAGCGCAGCAAATTCAAGAGCTTAAGTCGCAGAGAATGTAATTTTTGGAGGTATTTTATGGCTGAATATAAAGACATGTATGATCTTTTAATGAGCGACCATAACATGGTAAAAGGAATGATAGATGAGACTTTACAAAAAAGAGACCCCTCAAAATTTCAAGAAATAAAAACAAACCTTGAAATCCATATGATGGGTGAAGAGAGGTTCTTTTATCCTCGGTTAAGAGAAAAAGATAAAGAAACAATGGATAAATCATACCAGGAACACCATGTGGGTAAACTGGTACTTCATGAGCTTAAAAAGCTGGATAAAGAGGATGAACATTGGATGCCTAAAATGAAAGTCCTTAAGGATATTTTAGATCACCACATTGATGAAGAAGAAAATCAAATATTTCCAGAATCTAAAAGACTTTTAAGTGCAGAACAACAGGATAAAATATTTTCCAGGCTTAAACAAGCTAAATCTCTCATGACTAAACCGCCAATGTCTAAGATTCTCGAAGTCAGGTAATTTAAGATGGAGTGATCTAAATGAGTCCATTTGTTAATGTTGGAAAAGAAAATTCAGGAGATGTAAAATTACATTATGAAGATTATGGTGAAGGAAAGCCGGTAATTTTAATTCACGGTTATCCACTAAGTGGCCGTGCTTGGGAAAAGCAGATTCCTGTACTGCTTGATGCAGGCTTTCGTGTTATAACGTATGATCGAAGAGGATTTGGAAATTCCAGCCAACCTTGGTCAGGTTATAATCCTGATACATTTACTGAAGATTTGCGTAAGATTGTTACTGAATTGGATTTACATGATTTCATATTAGTTGGCCATTCAATGGGAGGTGAAGAAATTGCCCATTATATTGGAAAATATGGAACTGAAGATGTGAGTAAAGTTGTATTTATTTCAGCAGTGCCTCCTTTCCTTCTTAAGACTCCAGATAATCCTGAAGGATTGGATAAAAGCCTTTTTGAAGGACTTAAAAATGCAGTTACTGAGGATCGGCCCGCATTTATGACTCAATTCTGTACAGACTTTTACAATATGGATGTTTGTGAGGGTAAAAGAGTCAGTAAACAGGCATATCAAGCAACCTGGAACACTGCAATTGAAGCTTCCCTAAAAGGATCAATTGATTGCGTAGATACTTGGGGGACAGATTTTAGAGATGATCTAAAGAATATTGATGTACCAACACTTGTAATTCATGGAGATCAGGATCGTATAGTTCCTTTCCAAAATTCAGGAAAACGAATGCCTGATTTTGTAAAAGACAGTAAATTAGTGGTAGTAAAAGATGGACCGCATGGTATTGCATGGACCCATGCTGAAGAAGTTAATCGTGAACTTTTAAACTTTTTAAAATAGAATTAAATCAAAGAAATAATGTTAAATGAATATTTTAATTAATTTAAATTTATTTTTAACTTTTTATTTTGAATTTATATGTATTTAGCTTAAAATCAGTAAAATCAATGGAATTGTGACTAAACTCAAAATTGTACTTGTAAATATGCAAGCTGCTGTAATTTTAAATTCAAGGCGATAAGTTATAGCTAAAATTAAACTGAACATTGCTGAAGGCATTGCAGCCTCAATAATTGTTACAGGCTTTTCTAGACCTCCTATTCCTAATATTAGCACAATTATAGCTGCTATTAATGGGGCTATAAGCAATTTAATTACAGAAACAGATAAAACGGCTTTAATATTTTCTGTTATTCCTTTAAATTCCAGAGATAAGCCTAATGAAATCATTATGAGCGGAATAGCAGCACCACTTAGATATTTAAGTGTACTTGATGCTGTACTTCCAATATCAAAATTCAAATAGTTTAGAGATAGTGCAAGAATCACAGCCCATAATGGTGGAAATATAATGATTCTTTTGAGGATTTCAGAGGATTTTCCTCCATAAATGAAAAGTAAAAAGAATCCAAACAAAATAAAAAGCATCATGGAACCAAGATCATAAAATACAGCTCTTACAAGGCCTTCGCTACCATAAACTCCTAAAACAAAAGGATATCCAAGAAAACCAGAATTAAACATTGCGGCAGGTAATATAATGCTCCAACGAGTATCTTTGGGATAATTACTTATTTTTGTAAATGCGTAAGCTATTAAACCGCAGATAATTCCTACAGCTATACATATCAAAGTTATAGGTGCTATAACTGGAAGAATAGCAGTATCGATGTCATAAAGGGCCAGAAAAATTAGTGAGGGGATTGCAACATTTATAACTATTTTATTCAGACTATCTGCATCTTTAGGCCTTAAAACTTTAAGTCTCTTTAATGAATAGCCGATTATTATCATTATTATGATGGAAATAATGGTTTCAATAGAATTCATAATAATTAGTATATGTAAATTTTAATACTTAAAATCATAGACTATTGCTGTAAGTTGAATTAAATAATTTTTAATGAATTTATTAAGGTGATATGGTGCCAGAATCAAGTATAACTATCAAAAGACCGCGAAAAAAAGTATGGGAATTTATGATGTATCCCAAAAATTGGAAAAAATGGTATGGAGGGATTATATCTCGAGTAA
This sequence comes from Methanobacteriota archaeon, assembly GCA_023434825.1. Classification (GTDB taxonomy): domain Archaea; phylum Methanobacteriota; class Methanobacteria; order Methanobacteriales; family Methanobacteriaceae; genus Methanobacterium_D. The sequence goes on from JAEYSH010000047.1 coordinate 3,111, forward strand.
ATCCCGGCTGGAGAGAAGGGGCATATATAGGGTGGGAAATGGGAGGTAATCCCAGTAGAATTACTAAATTCATCCCTTGTGAAATATTAAGTTTTGTTTCGGAAGATTACATGATTGAATATTCATTTATTTTAAGTGAAAACAGTAATGGTACAATTGTAACTTATAAAGAAGATTTCATTGACCCTAAATTTATGGAAGCAAGCCCTTATACTCAGGAAATGAAAATTGAAGCAACATTGAAGAATCTTAATATCAGTTAGAATTAGATTCAAGGTGTTTTATTGCTACAACTGTTTACGGCTCCAGTGAGGCCCCTGAAGTTTATGAACTTAGAAAATATAGGGATAATGCTTTAATGAAAAGATTCGTAGGAACTTTGTTTGTTAAGATTTATTATATTGTCAGTCCTTCTATATCACTAGTTTTAGAAAGAAATAAACCTTTAAATAGAGTAAGTAAGTTAATTCTCGATGGAATAATTGATAAAATTAAAGATTAAAGTAAAAATAAAAAAATGGAGCATGATTAAATCATGCTTAATTAGTCAGTTACACCTTCGGTGATTATCTTAAAGACTGCTTCACCTTCGGGTAAATGTGGGCTGTCTACAAGCCTTGCAATTCTCTTACCTGCAAGTCCTTTTTTAAGCCAGATTCTGTAGGTTGCAGCATGACCAAGCACGTGACCACCAATAGCTTTAGTTGGACTTCCAAAGAATGCATCAGGTCTTGCTTGAACCTGGTTTGTAACAAATACGGCTACATTGTAGGTATTTGCTATATTTTGAAGTGTATGCAGGTGTTGATTTAATTTTTGCTGTCTTACTGCAAGTGATTCCCTTCCAACATATTCTGCTCTAAAATGAGCGGTTAATGAATCTACAATAACCAGTTTTATATTGGTTCCACTTTGAATAAGCTCGTTAACTTTATCAGCCATTAGAATCTGGTGACTTGAGTTAAAAGCCCTTGCTATGTGTATTTTTTGCAGTACTTCTTCATGATCAAGTTCAAATCCATTAGAGATTTGTTCAATTCTTTCTGGTCTAAAGGTGTTTTCAGTATCTATAAATACACATTCACCGTCTAGACCTCCTTTTTCTTCTGGAAGCTGAACTGTAACAGCAATTTCGTGTGATATTTGACTTTTACCTGAACCGAATTCACCAAAAACTTCAGTTATGGCTTGTGTTTCAATTCCACCTCCAATTAATTCATCGACAGCGGTACTTCCACAAGTTATTCGACCTATGTCTTTTCGGCGTTCCATCACGTCAAATGCAGTTTCAAAATCAATAGATTCGGCTTTCCTTGCAGCTTCAATGACCTTTTCAGCTACTCCTTCACCTATTTCTGCCTTGACACTGAGTTCTTTGGCGGTTGCAGTTGCAAGTCTCATCATATCTGCAAAACCTGCATCTCTAAGTTTTTGAGCAGTTTTTTCTCCAACATTGGGTAAATCTTCTAATTCGACCATTTTGAATCTCCTTAATGTTTATAAAAATCAGTTTTAGAGATTGGTTCTCAAAAAAATGAATTTAGAACCTATAATTCTCTATTAACTATCTTCTTGGCAATTAGCCTTATTTCCTCGTTGTACTCATCGAAGCTTGCATCTGCGATTACTGTGATATCGCTGCCAATCAGGTCTTCTACCTTTTCAGCAAGGGATCCTTCATCTGCAGTTTTCATAATCACTTCATTTGCCTCGTCTGTTGTCATTCCAATTAGTTCTTCAGCCAAATTTCTGAAGAATGTTGTCCTGACTGTTCCAGTGTCATCTTCTATTACACATGGAAGTATCATTAGATAGTTTGGCTGTTGTATTTCTTCTCCGCAGAAATCACAAATAAATGCATCATCGACATATTCAACTCTTTTATTACAATTTGGACACATTTCGTAAAGTATCCTGTCCCCGTAAGCTTCAGTAATTTTTCCGCTTACTTTAATATTCTTGTCTTCCTCTTCAATTTCTTCAATTGTCCTTGATGTATAAATGGATTCTTCAATTTCCTCAATTGATGGAATAGATTGCATATCTGCTTCATCTGGCTTAATAACCATGGTTGATCGGCCTACACTGAGTTCAACAGCATCATTACGGAATCTTGGAAGTGCATTCTTTATCCAGATTGCATCTCCTTTATTTAGTCCCATTTCAGCTTTTTCATCCCAAAATGAAGCTCTTACAACGCCGGTATCATCAGCTATTTCCACAGATCGTACCATTCCATTAGTCCCATTTTGCCTCTGGAATTCATTTATATCATAAAGATTAATTACACGCCCCATTACTCCAACTTCGTCTTTGTCGCTCTTTATATTATTTAAATCTCCGATTTTAACTGGTTTATACATTTCTTCTTCAAGTTTATCAAGTGAAGGAAGTATCTGGGCATCATCATTCATTAAAATAATCCGCACTGTTTTACCAATGCTTAACTCAATTTTATCGTCTCTAAATCTGGTTTTGGCATTTTCTATTTTTATGAGGTTTCCCCTGTTTAACCTCATTTCTGCCTTTTCATCCCATAGTGAAGCTCGAACTGTTCCAGTATCATCAGCAACTTTCATTGATCTTACCAATCCTACGCTTCCATCTGCCCTCTGGAATTCATTTGCATCGTAAAGTTCCATTACTCGCCCGATGATGTCTATTTCTTCTCCTTCATCCTCAAGTTTGTGTAAATCTTCGATTTTAATGGGTTCAAGTTCTTTTTTGTGTTCTTCAAGAACTTGTTTTAAACCAGCATCATCTTCTGGATTTATGACTATCTTACTGCTCCATCCAGTGTTTAATCGGTATCCCGTATCTGCATAATCATCAAATTCAACATTTCCGCCGGTAATTTTTAAAATATCTCCCTTGTTGATATCTAAATCGGTATCATCATTCCAGAGAGTTACTTTTATTGAACCAGTGTCATCTGAAATTACAATGGATTTAACAGATCCCGGAGTTCCATCTGACCTTTCAAATGTTATTTTATCCTGTATTTTACTTACAACGCCCATTACTACAACATTTTTCATTTCATGGGCATCCCCCAGTTTCATTACACTTTCTTCATGTTCTGGAACGTCAAATTGGTCTTTAATTATCCTTCCTGTAAATGAATGAGTTAAATTGACTTCACCGTTTCTAACACGGCTTTGAGCACCTAATACTTTTATAGAATCTCCCTCTTTGAGTCCTAACTCATCAAGGATTTCAACATCTTTATTCCATAAAGTTAGAGATATTGAACCACTTTTATCCTTTAAATCAAGAGTTATGAATTTTCCTTCTCTCCCATTACTGTTATAATGCCTTAATCTGGATATCCTTACCACTCTAGCAATTATATTAACCTGCATTTCGCCGCTAACATCATCAATTGGAGTTATTTTTTCTTCATAACTCGGATACTTTTCATTATCTTCATCACCGAGTTTTTCGATCATTGATCTGTTCTGCAAATGGGCTTCCTGTTCCCTGTATCCGTCCTTTATTTCTACATTACTTATTTTTACTATATCTCCCTCTTCGATTTTTTTAAGGAGTTTAATGTTTTCAGTCCATAAAACAACACGGATCTGCCCGCTATTATCTGCAATTACCAGGTTTGCTACTTTACCCTCTTTACCTTTCTTTGATGTAAATGTTTTAGCATTAGAAATCCGTATTACTCTGCCGGTTATACTTATATCATGTAAACCAGTTTCAAGTTCAGATATGCCGCGTTCCTCATTACTATCTGCTTGTGGAACATTTTTTTCGTCTATATATTCTCCTACTATCATTCTGGCAAGATCCAGCTCATCCATGAAGCTTACGTCTTCATAGTCTTTTTTCATTTCCTCTATTCTTTTTAAGAAATCATCATATGAAATTTTGTCGCTGATTCGCTGGTATTCACTTTTTATATCATTTTCCATGTTGATGCCTCACTTAATAACCGACACATTTAAATTATTAGAAAAGTAACAAGTGTCATATATATTATATGTAGTACTATTTACACTCAGATATATATGCTTAACTGCTAAAAAATGCTATTTTTTTCAGCATCGTTAGGCCTATTTTTGCATTTATACTTATTAAATCATTTGAATTAACCGCTGGCTTTTAAATTGAAAATATAAGGAGGATTAAACATGTCAATGACAATGGCAGAGAAAATACTTGCAAAAGCCTCAGGGAAAAGGGAAGTCGAAGCTGGTGAAATAGTTATGGCTAACATAGACGTTGCTATGACTCATGATCTAACAGGCCCACTCTCTGTAGAAGCTTTTGAGAAAATAGGGGTTCCAGAAGTCTGGGATCCAGAGAAAATTGTAATAGTTTTTGACCATCAGGTGCCTGCAGATTCACTTGATGCGGCTGAAAATCACATTATAATGCGTAAATTTGTTAAAGAACAGGGAATAACCAATTTTTATGACGTTAGAGAAGGAGTATGTCATCAAGTACTCCCAGAGAAGGGACATATAGTACCTGGAGAAGTTGTAGTTGGAACTGATTCACATACATGTACACATGGTGCATTAGGGGCTTTTTCAACAGGTATAGGCTCAACAGATATGTCTATGGTATTTGCCACAGGAAAACTCTGGTTTAAAGTACCAGGAACTATAAAATTCAATATTGAAGGTACACTAGCTAATAATGTTTATGCAAAAGACGTTGTTTTAAATATAATCGGCCAAGTAGGTGCTGATGGAGCAACATACAAAGCATGCGAGTTTGGAGGGCAAACTGTATCTGATATGTCAGTATCTGACAGAATGGTTATCTGTAATATGGCTATAGAAATGGGCGGTAAAACTGGACTTGTAGAACCAGATAAAAAGACTTTAAATTACGTTAACGCACGATCAAACAAATCATTTGAAGTTCTAAAAGGAGATAGCGATGCTGCGTCACTTGAAGTAATGGACATAGATGTCAGTGATCTTGAACCGCAAATTGCATGTCCTCATAATGTTGATAATGTTAAAGGTATTTCCGATGTTGCAGGAACTCCTATTGATCAGGTTTTCTTAGGATCATGTACAAATGGCAGAATTCAGGATTTAAGAGATGCTGCAAAAATTCTTAAAGGAAATAAAGTTTCAGACAGCATAAGAATGCTGGTAATACCAGCTTCACGTGAAGTTTACACAAAAGCTCTTGATGAAGGGTTAATGAACATATTTGTAGATTCAGGAGCTCTTGTTTGTAATCCTTGTTGTGGGCCATGTCTTGGTGGTCACGTAGGTCTATTAGGGCCTGGAGAAGTTAGTCTTTCCACTTCAAACAGGAACTTTAAAGGTAGACAGGGTAGTTCTGAAGGAGAAGTATACTTAAGCTCAGCAGCAGTTGCAGCCGCATCTGCAATAACTGGAAAAATTGAGGATCCAAGAGAAATTAAATAGGTGATATCATGAAAGGAAAAGCTTGGAAATTTGGCGATGATATTGATACAGATCTAATAGTTCCTGGAAGATATCTAGTACTCCGGGACGAAAAAGAGCTCGCTGCTTGTGCAATGGAAGGCTGTGACCCTGAATTTGCAAAAAATGTAAAACCTGGAGATATAATGGTTGGAGGCAGAAATTTCGGCTGCGGTTCATCAAGAGAACATGCTCCAATTGCTATTAAAGGTGCAGGTATTTCTGCAGTTGTTGCAGAATCATTTGCAAGAATTTTTTACAGAAATTCTATTAACATAGGCCTTCCATTAATTGAAATAAAAGGTATATCTAAACACGTTTCCCAAGGAGATGAACTTGAAATAGACATGGAAGCGGGTATTTTAAAGAACATTACCACTGGTGAAGAGTTCGAGATTAAAGGATTACCTGAATTCATGGTTGAAATACTGGAAGAAGGCGGATTAATTCCTTATTTAAAAGGCCACATTGATGAAATAAAAGGAAAATAAGTAAAAATTAAAGTTATATAGAGCATATTTGATAATGTTCAAATTTATTAAAAAGGTGTTTTTATGTATAAGATAGCCGTAATACCTGGTGATGGTATTGGAAAAGAAGTAATGGAAGCAACATTACACATATTAGAAGCTTTAGACGTTGCATTTGATTACACATTTGCAGATGCTGGAGATGAGTACGAAGAAGTCTCAGGTATCGCATTACCCCAAGAAACAATTGATATAGTAAAAAATTCCCAAGCATGTTTATTCGGAGCTGCTGGAGAATCTGCAGCCGATGTTATTGTTAAATTAAGACAGGAATTAGACCTTTATGTTAATTTACGTCCTGTTAAATCATACCCCGGAACAAAAAGTCTTTATGATGATTTAGATTTTGTTATTGTAAGGGAAAACACTGAAGGAATGTACATTGGTATTGAGGAAGAAACAGAAGAAGGCGCTACCGCTTTAAGAGTTATAACCAAAAAAGCGAGTGAAAGAATTAGCAGATTTGCTTTTGATTACGCTAAAAAGAATGGTAGGGGCAAAGTAACAGCAGTACATAAAGCTAATGTTCTTAAAAAGACTGATGGATTATTCAGAGATACTTTTTATGAAGTTTCAAAAGATTACAGCGATATTGAAACTGATGACCGTTATGTTGATGCAACAGCGATGTTTTTCTTAACAAACCCTCATATGTTTGATGTTATAGTAACAACAAACTTATTTGGAGATATTTTATCAGACGAAGGTGCAGGACTTGTTGGAGGATTAGGATTAATACCTTCAGCTAATATTGGAGAAAAAACAGGAATATTTGAACCAGTTCATGGATCTGCACCTAATCATGCAGGTAAAAACACAGCAAATCCTTCTGCAATGATTCTTTCTGCTGTAATGATGCTTGATTATCTTGAAGAAGATGAAGCTGCGCGAACAGTTGAAAATGCTTTAGTTGAAGTTTTAGCTGAAAGTAAAGTAGTAACAGGGGACCTTGGTGGAAATGCTTCCACAATGGACATGGCTCGAGAAGTTAGAAACAAAATAGATGGTAAATAATTAAATATAAACAGGAGTTTAAGTTATGGACAATTCGGGTATTAATATTAGATCAGATATCCCTATGCTGGAAGAATTAATCTATCTGGATGCTGCAAGTACCACACCAACTCCTGAACCGGTAGTAAGAGCCATGTGTGATTACTACCGTCACTTTAATGCCAATATTGGAAGGGGCGCCTATAAAACTGCTGTTAAAGCAACCAATAAATTTGAAAATGCAAGAGAGACAATTTCAAAATTCATTGGCGCAGCTAAAAATGAAGTGATATTTACAAAAAATACCACAGAAGCAATAAATCTGGTTGCTAATGGGATTTCATTTAAAAAAGGAGATTCCATAATTGTTCCAAATATAGAGCACCATTCCAATTTTTTACCATGGCTTAACTTAAAAGAAAAGGGAATTGACTTAATTGTTGTAAAATCGGATAAATATGGAATAATTAATTCTGCAGACATTGAAAAAGCAGTTGATGATACAACAAAACTTATCGCAACAACTCATATTTCTAATTCTATTGGCTCATCTCAACCAATTTATGAAATAGGAAACATTGCAGAAGAAAATGATATTTTGTATTTAATTGACGCTGCACAATCTGCGGGACATACTAAATTTGATGTAAAGGAAACTAAAGCAGATTTTGTTTCGTTCCCCGGTCATAAAGGACTTTTAGGGCCTGTTGGAACAGGATTTTTATATTGTAAAAATGAGGTTGCAGATAGCCTTAAACCAATAAATCTCGGTGGTGGAACAGTATCTAACGTTACAGAGAACGATTTTGAGCTTGAAGATGTCCCTGGAAAATTTGAAGGCGGTACTCAAAATATAGCAGGTATAATAGGCCTTGGAGCTGCTGTAAAGTATGTTAGCGAAATTGGAATTGAAAGAATTGAAAAACACAGTATAAATCTTACAAAATATATGTATGATGGAATTAACGCTATAGACAACACAATATGCTATGGTAATCCTGAAAATATTCATGGGATTGTTGCATTTAATATAGATGGCATGAATTCGCATGATGTTTCAAAAATACTAGATGAAATCAAAAATATTTGTGTTAGAAGTGGTTATCACTGTGCAATTCCTGCAATAAGACATATTGGCGCAGATGCACTTGGGGGTACAGTTAGAGCATCTGTTCACTATTATAATACAAAAGAAGAAATAGATGTATTAGTAGAAACTGTAGATGAAATATCTAAGTTTGCGGGGAGTTAAGAAATTATGGATTTCTGACCCCCTGAAAATAAAATTTTCAGAGAATGAAAAAACAGCTATTAAAATCTAAGATATTGGAGGTTAGATTATGGAAAGACCACAACTTATAGCATTATTTATAATATTTATAATGGTTTTCAGTGCTGTTGCATATGCAATATTAATGGTAATATAATTGAACAGCATTAATATATGTTAATGGCCAAATTGAATTATAATTAATTTCATATTTATCAACCTTACAAATCTTTATTTTGCAAGGTTAATTGGAGCATTCAAAATTTGTTTTGGAGCCCAAAATTGGAGGTTTAAAATGGTAAAAGTCAGATTAGGAGCAGTAGTAGCAGAATTTAACTATGATATAACAAGTATGATGCTGGAATTAGCTAAAGAGCATGCTAAGTTTTTAGATTCCGAAATTACAAAGGTAATTACAGTGCCTGGTGTTTTTGATATGCCACTAGCCATAAAAAAGCTGATTCAAGAGGATGATATAGATGCAATTATAACTATCGGTGCAGTTATTGAAGGTGCAACATCACACGATGAAATAGTTGTTCAACACGCTTCACGTAAAATAGCCGATCTAGCACTTGAATATGATAAACCAGTAGCTTTAGGAATATCTGGACCTGGAATGACACGTTTAGAAGCACATCAACGTGTTGATTACGGTAAACGTGCCGTTGAAGCTGCAGTAAAAATGTGTGACAGGTTAAAATAAAACCTTTTTCTTTTTAATTTAAAAATTAATTTATTTTGGAAATTAAAATTTATTAAAATTAATTTATTTAAATGGGGATAATATGGAAATACTAACACCTCAAGACCTTAAAGAAAAATTTAAAGATCCATGGATCGCGCCGTACAAAAAAGTCCTTACAATGGTTGATGATGACCATGTAGAAATCGTTGAATACCACCCCTGCATTGGCGGCTCTGAATGGATGGTTTACCAATATGAAAGGTCCAGTAACATTGTTGAAAGTGCTAAAAGAGATGGAAATAAGCACACTTATTTTACAAAAATTGGTAAAAGTGATTTAAACCTTAAAGCAAGCTTTTCTGCAGCAGGAATAGAAGAAGTAAGCGTTGAAGGCGATGAAGTTAAAGTAATTCATGCAGGACTTGCAGGTGCAGGTGTAGGCGCTGCAATGTGCCGTGGAATGGCGGAAGGAGTTAAAAGAGTAGAGCTTTATGATATAGGTGGCGGTTCAAAGGTCGGAAGAGCAGCAGTAATAACTCCAAAGCTTGAAAAAGTAGTAATTGGTATTGATGATACTGATACCAAAGAAACTGGGGCTACATGGACTCTTGCAAATAATGTGGGCTTTGAACTTTCTAAAATGGGTTTTGAATATATAGATCATGTAATTGTACAGCTTTATCCTCATAATCCAAATAAAACTCAAAATTGTGTTGCAATAGCGTTAGTATTTGCTGTAAAACCTGGTGAAAGAGATAAACTTATAGAAGAAGCACGTAAATTGTTTAAAAAAAATACTTTATCTGAAAAAACTTCCATGGCAATTTTAGATGGCCTTAAAATTCCACAAGAGCTTAGAGATTATGCTGATGCAGCTAAAAAATCTATGATTACACTGGAAGAAGCAGAAAAAGTTGGAAATGATTTAGGAATTCAATTTGTAGAAGTTACTGGTCCTCAAGGGAAAATAGGCGCTCTTGCAGCTTTAGGTTTATATAATGATATTAAAGAGGCAGTGAAGGTTTATTATTAACATTTGAATTTAAAAAAATTGAGATTTATTTTAACCTCAATCTTTTAATCGTTATCTAGAATAAGATTTATGAACTTACCTCTATCTATTGGTGCAAAATAAACATTGGAATCAGCAGCACCATCAATTTCTATTTTAATTATGCTGTTACCCCAGTAAACATAAACTGTTTTAGAGGGGTCATTTTTGTTTATATTAACGGTTTTGTATTTTACATTGTTAATATAGATTCCATATGTTCCATTTTTTACTATTCCAACACTACTACCTACTTTTTGTCCATCAACATATATATTAACTGCTTTGCCTTTTTCTGAGCTTGGATTTAGTATTAAACCTTCCTTAACTTCTAAATTATATTGATTATTAAAGCCAGGATCTAATGGCAGTGATTTTTCTGCATAGGTGTTTTTAAATATGTTTCTAAGGTTTCCATCAGGTATAACTGTTCCTGTATTTAATCCCATAGAAATTCTTGCATCTAATGGCATTCTAATTATATTATTTTCTCCCGGCCGTGTTTCATTAAGAATGTATTTTTTATTATTTATGTAGATTAAATCACCATAGCTGAATTCTAATGTGCTCATAGCTTCCATGGGCATTCTTATAATGGTATTTTCATTTTCTAAAGCACTGTCTACGGGATATGGTCCTCTTACATCCACATTGGTCTGTGTTCCCCAGGAAATAACTAAATTGCTGGGGGCGGGCTGTATTGAAATTTTACCTCCATCGTAATGTACGTATCCAACAAAACTGAAAATCATGGCAATTAATATCAATGCCGAAACAAGAATTGGAAAATGCATGTAAATAAATGATTTCAAAGCAGGAGATTTACTGTCTGATTTTTTGAGAATTTTAAATGATCTTCTTATTATTTTAAAGGTGTAGAAAAGTGCAATAATAAGTCCCACAATTAAAAGAATTGCCCCAATAACTGCAGGGATTTTATTAATAAAGAAAATGGAGAAAAGACCTAATGATGTGAGAGAAAGGCCTAAAATACTCATTCTTATATATTTTCCAACGGTATCCATCATTGAAACTCTACCGTATTCTATTGCTCTATCAACAATTGTTCTTACAACTTCATTGGCCATTCTATTTAAACCGGTAATAGGTGAATGTGTGTGTTCAATTTGGCCAATATCTACCTCTTTAACCCTCATACCTTGAGCATCTGCATCAAGAACAATACCCACATCTACTCCGTAGTCTTCTTCAAACTCTATGCGGTTTAAAAATGTTCTTTTAGCAGCAAATTGTCCGCTTAAGGGCTGATCAAACTTTAATTCGGGAAAAAATGAATTTAATAACGGTTTAGCAGTTAATTCAGTTACTCTTCCAGCTTTTCTTTTAAATTTTGTTTTGGTTACATCTGCTCTTCCATCTAATATGGGTATAATCATTTTTTTAATCTGCTCTGAGCTTATGTTATGTAAGTCTGCATCAATAAATGCTACTACATCGCCTTTAGATTTCTTAAAACCTGTTTTTAAGGCAGCACCTTTTCCAGAATTTTTCTTATGGCTTATGACTATTGCACCGGCTTTTTCAGCAAGTTGAGCAGTTTGGTCTGTTGACCCATCATCAACGACTATTACCTCATCAACTATATTAATAGCCTTAACTACTTTAATAACGGCTTCAACAGTTGCTGACTCGTTATATGCTGGTATAACAATAGAAACTGTCATTTTATGGTTTGAACTCTTGTTTTTTATAGAAGCAACTAATAAGACAAAAAGCAGAATAATCCATGACAAAACGTACACCTCAAACTTCTGAAATTTTATAAATAATGCAAATCATATTTGAAATATCTAACATCATTTTGATTTACATACATAATAAATTATGCATTAAAAATTGAAGGTGTAAAATGAAACCAAGAGTCATGATATTACTGGGAAGCGCTTCTGATTTTGGGGTAGCGGAAAAAGCAATAGATATTTTAGAAACACTAAAAATTCCATATGACGTTAAAGTAGCATCAGCACATAGAACTCATGAAAAAGTGAAAAAAATAGTCATGAAAGCAACTGATGAAGGAATAGAGGCTTTTATAGGAATAGCTGGGCTTTCTGCGCATTTGCCCGGAATGATAGCTGCAAATACTCATAAACCTGTGGTTGGAGTGCCAGTAGATGTCAAATTAGGAGGATTAGATGCTTTATTTGCATCAGCTCAAATGCCATTAGGAGCTCCAGTAGCCACTGTAGGTATTGACCGAGGAGAAAACGCTGCAATACTTGCTGCACAGATAATTGGAATTCACGATGAAGATGTAAGAAAGAGGGTTTCTTCCATGAGGGGTTCCTTTTTTGAAAAAATAGCTGCAGATGAAAGAAATCTTGTTGAAAATATTCAAGGAGATTATTATTCTCCTCAATCAGCTATTCCTGAAGATGAATTAAAAAATGAAGATTTATCAAAAGAACATGTTTTGGATGAAATAAAGGATATTGATGTGGCTATAATTGCAGGAAGTTACTCAGACATTAAGGTAGCGAAGAAAACTACTAATTTCCTTGATAAGATGGATGTAAATTATGATTTCAGTGTTGTATCTCCTATAAGATACCCTAATCGATTTGAAGATTATTTAAAGAAGGTTAAAAACGCAAAACTATTCATAGCCATAACTGGATTATCAGCTCATGTAACTGGCGCAATAGTAGCGTATACAGAAAAACCGGTAATAGGAGTTCCATGTTCTATCAGAATGGATGGAATGGACGCGCTGCTTTCAATGATTAATATGCCTCCAGGAGTACCTGTTGGTACTTTGGGAGTGGATAATGGGGGTAATGCAGCAATAGTCGCTGCTGAAATGCTTGGATTAAACAATAAGAATATTGAAAAAGATATTAAACGGTTTAAAGGAAATATTGAATGTACTAACTAATTATTACGCAGGGACTTACATGAAGAAGGAAAATAACGAGCAAAATGAGAAAATTTGTTATAATGGAACGTGCGGGTGTTCTGTAACTTATATTTGGCTAGGAGTTGCGGTTATTTTATTTGTGATGGCTGCTGCAGTAATGTTAGGGAAGTAGGTGAAGTTATGAAAGAATTTTTAAACATACTTAAAAAGGATTTCAACGTCATAACGGTTGAAGAAGAAATATCTACTAAATATGAAGTTGCAAAAACCTTAAGGGAACATCCAAAGGATGTAATTATCTTTGATAATGTTAAAGAAAGTGATATGAAAATTATTTCGGGTATCTGCAACACCAGAGATAAAATTGCTCGTGGAATTGGGGTTACAGTCCCTGAAATTACAAAAAAGATAATGGAAGCCACCAGCAACCCCGTACCTATTAAAAATGTGGAAAACATTAAAGAAAACTATATTACACAAAAGAAAACAGATTTAGGTGAAATTCCAGTACCTACTTATTATAAGAAAGATGGTGGAGCTTATATTACAGCAGGAGTTGTGATTGCCAAAGACCCTGAAACTGGAATAAGAAATGCATCAATTCATAGAATGCTTGTAAACTCAAAAGACACACTTGGAATTAGAATTGTTCCCAGAAACCTCTATACTTACTATAAAAAAGCTGAAGAAATGGACGAACCTCTTGAAGTGGCAATAGCAATAGGTATGCATCCTGCGACTCTCCTAGCGACCACTACATCAGTTCCTATAACAACTGATGAACTTGAAGTAGCTAATAACTTCCACAATGGAAATATGAAGCTTATTAAATGTGAAAGTGTTGATTTAAAGGTACCTGAAGCAGAAATAATCATGGAAGGTAAACTTTTACCTCATATAAGAGAATCTGAAGGACCATTCGTTGATTTAACAGATACTTATGATGTGGTTAGGGATGAACCGGTAATCAGGTTAGATAAAATTCACTATAAAGAGAATCCATATTATCATGCCATCATGCCTGCCGGATTTGAACATAGGCTTTTACAGGGACTTCCACAGGAGCCAAGAATTTATAATGCAGTTTTAAATACAGTCCCAACAGTTCAAAATGTGGTTTTAACTGAAGGGGGATGTTGTTGGCTTCATGCAGCTGTTTCAATTAAAAAACAGACTCAAGGTGATGGAAAAAACGTAATTATGGCTGCACTTGCTGCTCACCCATCATTGAAGCATGCTATTGTTGTTGATGAGGATATTGATATCTTTAATCCTGAAGATTTAGAATATGCAATAGCAACAAGAGTTAAAGGCGATGAAGACATCATGATTGTGCCTGGAGCACGAGGTTCTTCACTTGATCCTTGCGCAACACCTGATGGTACAACTACTAAGGTGGGAGTGGATGCTACTAAGCCTCTTGATAAAAAAGAGAAGTTTGAAAGGGTTAGTTTTAGTGAATAAGGGCGATATTCACTATTACTTTTTTAATATTTTATCAAAGTCTTTTTCACAAATATCATTTACTTTACATTCACTGCATTTTTTGATTTCTCGGCAAAAACAATATTTATCGCAACCTAATTTGCTACAATAGGCATAAAGTCCCTTATTTATCTTTCTAAGGTCATATGGCAAACTTAATTCATTTAAATAATTAAGAACTTCTTCATATTTTAATTCATCAGGTTTGCAGTTAAATATTCCAGTAATTGTTAAAAAACGTTTGTTAGCTGAATCTAGCTTGTAAGAATTTTTTACGAATTCCATTTCTTCTAGATCGCCCATTATATAGTCAAATACGTTTAAACCTACACCATATAATTCATTCCACGGATTTTTAAATTTTTTAAATTCATTCCATTCTTTTGATGTCATTGATAAGAAATCTTCATCGGATATTACTCCTAAATTTTTATATTCTGCGTATTTATTTTTTAAATAGTAAGAAAAACTACTTTTATAATTAATTCTTAAGTAATTGCAACATACGAGCATTTGCCATAATAACTTCCAAAAGGCAGCGCCTTTACGGCCATTAAATTCTTTGACAGATTTATAAAAATTTTTACCTTCTTCACCATAAGTTCCGTCTTTCATGCCTTCAAATAAAGGACTTTCAAAAGATCCAGATATGTCACGATTATATTTTCTTTCAAATTCATTATTATGGAGTATTTTACCAATTTTACTTATAGATAAAATGTTGTTATCTCTTAAAAAATTGACAAATATCCAATTATCAAAGCCAAGCTGATCATAAGCTCTTCCTAGGAAAACTTCATCAATATAGTCCCAATGCACACCCCATGTACTCCATGAAGGCTCTGTTGTTTCAATGGCATTAATAATAATTTTTTTCGCATTTTCTGAATTCATTTATATTACCATTATTACGTAAAGGGTATGATAATATAAATTTTTCATTTCTTCCGCAGCGAAAAAATCAGTCTAAATCTTTGATTTTGAAAGTATGATTTTTAAGCGAGGACTTTTTGATCAACCTTTTTCTAAAAGGTTGTTTGTGAGGGTTAGTTTAAGTGAATAATTTCTTTATTCATTTTTATTTTTAAGTGATGATATTTATCGGAGCTTTACAAGCAGGACATTCTCTTTTTTCTTTAAGTTCATCTTCCATTACTTGAAAACCATTCCTTTGTATAAGAGTTTTTCCACATTCAGGACAGAACGTACTTTCTTCGCCTCCGCTTGAAACATTTCCAATGTATACATATTGCATTCCAGCTTCTTTGGCCATGTCATAAGCTTTTCTAAGTGATCCTACGGGTGTAGGTTGAACCTGACCCAGTTCATAGTATGGGAAAAATCTTGTAAAGTGTAATGGAACTTCTGTACCAGTTTCTTCAACTAAAAAGTTTATTAATGCTTTAATATCTTCTTCGGAATCATTGTAACCTGGAATTACTAGATTTGTTATTTCAATATGGATTTTATTGTCATAAAAGCGCTTTATATTATCTAAAACTGGTTGAAGTCTGGCCTGGCAAAGATCCATATAGAATTTATCAGACATACCTTTTAAGTCGATATTTGCAGCATCAAGATAGGGATTGATAAGATCAAATGATTCCTTGCTCATGTATCCATTCGTTACATAAACAGTGGCAATATCTTCTTTTTTTGCAAGTTTTGCGCAGTCGTAGGTATATTCAAACCACATGGTTGGTTCATTATATGTCCATGCTATTGATTTGCAGCCGTACTGTTTTGTAAGTCTTATTGCTTCTTCTGGAGACATTTCACGTGTTGGAATCTCTTCTAAATCTACTTGAGATATATTCCAGTTTTGGCAGTGTTTACATCTAAAATTGCAACCTACAGATCCAATTGAAAAAACGTCAGTACCGGGATAAAAATGAAAAAGTGGCTTTTTTTCTATGGGGTCAACAGCCACTGATGAAGCTGCAGCGTAATTTAGAGCGCATAATTTACCGTCCATATTTGCTCTCATACTACAAAATCCCGTATCTCCTTCTTTAATGATACATCTTCTCTCACAGACTTTACAATTTAAATTATCTCCAACCTTATTGTATGTAAGAACTTCTTTTTTCATAAAAGACCCTCTTCATGTTTTAGATAATAATTAATGGGTTTTGTTGACTCTTTTAATTCAAAATCTTTTGAACATAAATAAAATTAATATAAATTTTGTTTAATTTGATATAAAAAGAATTAGATAATTAATAAAAATAAGTATAAATATGCTTAAAATAAATGAATATATGTTGGTATTCGAGTCCATTTCATCTCAAATTTCGGATACCAACATTAAATCTTATTTTTTCAATCTAAATTAGAAATCAACTATTAGGAATTAATTAAAAATTAATAGGGCTATTTATTTAAATGTTCGTAACCACGAGGTTCAAGTTTTTCTACTTGACCATCACTTTTGACTATTAACATTTTACCAGTAGATGTAACTTCGCCTATTTTATAGAGCGGGATTTCAGAGCTAATGTGTTTAAATCCATCTTTTTTAATGGTTAAAAGAAGTTCAAAATCTTCACCATAGTATAATGCAAATTCAAGTGGATTTTTTCCTGTTTTTTTAGCGATTTTGGAAACTACATTGTTTATAGGAATATTCTCTTCATGAATAGTTATTCCGACTTCATTAGCGTTTGCATTAATTAATTCTCCTATTTCACTGGCAAGACCGTCTGTTATATCTGTGCAGGAAGTTATAAAACCACTTTTTGCAAGTAAAATTCCCTCTTTAGATTTTGCTTCAGGATCAAGTGCATGTTTAAATGTAAGTTTCCTATCATCTTCACTAAAATCTTTTAATTCAATTTTAGGGTTAAATAATATTTCAAATCCTGCAGCAGCAATTCCGAGATGTCCTGTAACCGCAACAATATCGCCGGGATTAGCTCCATCTTTCATCATAACATTATCTTTTGGAACAATGCCTAGACATGTTCCACATACTGTTAATTCTGAAGATTCATTGGTATCTCCGCCAATAAGCATCATTTCGTATTCTTTACATCCTTCTAAAATCCCATCTATTAAATGATCAAAATCATCAAGAAGCATATTTTTTGGTAAACCGATTGCAATAATGATTCCAATGGGTTTAGCTCCCATCGCGGCTAAATCACTTACATTTACAGTTACAACTTTTTTTCCAATCTGTTTATATGTCATTTCATCTGGAAAATGGGCGGATTTAAATAAAATGTCTGAAGTTGCAACTAAATAATTATCTCCAAAATCAATGAGTGCTGCATCATCACTTAAGCTCTTAAGAGCCTTATTATCAAAAAAAGAATTATCAATTACTTTTGAACTGCTTTTTTTTAAAATACGTTTTATCAGTTCTTTTTCCCCAATATCTGAAACTTTAAGGGGCATTTTTAAAACCGTTTTATTTATTAAAAAGAAAAATATTTAGAGTGCTTTTACCACTCTATCGTTGATTATGTCTACTAATCTTGGATCTGCACCAAGAGGTTCAGTGTAGATAATTTCGCCATCAAATTCAATTTCTTCGACTTCTTCATCGTCGTGGTGGCTATGATCGTGTCCACCGTGTGAATGGTCGTGTCCGTCATCTAAACCGAGAATGTGTGGAATGTCCTGCTTAGTGTGAACACCGTGGGCTAAAAAGACAGGGGTAACGATAATCTTTTCAACACCCTGTTTTGCTAAACTGTTTATTGCTCCAGGGATTGTAGGCTTGTTCATGTTCATAAATCCAACTGCAACAATATAATCAGAATTATCTTTGTACATTTCACCAAGCTTACTTACAACATCTTGTCCGTATGGTAGTCTACTTCCGTGACCTACGAGTACTACGCCTATTTTAGTTGTTTTTGAGTCTGAATTTGTATCCATATGATATCACTCCATCATCGCCTTCTGCTTTTATTTTTCTAAAGACCATTTCGACTTCATCGCCTATTTCAACGTCTTCTGGTTTACAGTCAACTATTTGTGTTGTTATTTTTGCCCCATCTTCAAGTTCAACTATTGCCACTACATATGGTGAAATAGTTTTAAATTCATCTGTAGGGGTGTGTATAACAGAATAAGTGAATATTTTTCCAGCTCCTGCAAGCTGAATATCTTCTAATTTCCCTTTTCTTCTACATTCTGGGCATATGACTCTTTTTGGGAAAAATACAGTTTCACATTGTGTACATTTTGAGCCAATAAGACTGTAACGCTGTGGTATATGACGCCAAGCTCTTACTAAATCTTTCATAAACATTTCCTCCACTAAGTTTCCTGAAAGCACTATTTCTTTGGAAACAATTTATTTAAAAATTAAACTTGTAAATTTTAGTTATATTTCATGAATTTAAATATTCATTTTGCATAGTTGGTTTTTTATATAATTAAGTTTTTGCTTTTTTAATAAAATTTCATAAAAAAAATAACATCAAAAAATGAATAAAATAGCCATAAGGCTTTAAATATTCATTTTTATTCTATAAAAATAGCAGGTTTGTAAGGTATTGCATTTTTGGACTTATTCTGCGGATCGTAGGTGGGTTCTTCATAAACAATGACTTCGGCACCTACTTCTCTTGATATGAAATCCAGAGACTCTTTTATAATTGAATATTCATCGATTTTACCAACATATTTGATTTTGGTCACTTCTCTTGCTATTTTTTTGGCAAATTCGGCGATTTCTTTTTTATTGTCATGAATATTTTGTTTTGATGATTCGCCCATTATTCGACCTATATCTGGCCTGCCGATTTCTTTTGCAATTTCAAAGACTTTCCATTTCCATTCAGGGGCAATGTAAAGGTGTATCTTCTCTGGTTGCGTGTCAATTATCTTTTTAATCTCGTTTATGTCATTTGCAAGTCCCTGCACAATTTCTTCAGCTTTTTGAACTTTTTCATCAATTAAATCTTCATTATATTCTGGCCACGGTGCATTTGATGCAAATCCTTCTCCATCAATCTTGCTCCACATTTCTTCAGCAGTATGTGGGATGAATGGTGCCATCAGGCGTATCCAGTTGCTTAGAACATAAGTGAGAACATTTGAAATTTCATCTTTTGAAACATCATCTTCTAATTCATGTTCTATCCGGTGTAGATAGTGATCTATGTCTTTTTTAAACATGAATAGAGAATCTTGAAGTGCTTTCCTTGTCTGGAATCCCTCAAGAGCTTCAGTTGAATCTTTAATCCTCATGTTTATCTGGCTTAAAAGCCATGCATTAATAGGCTTTTTAATTTCGCCAAGCTTAAATGATTTTAATGAGACATTAGAACCTTTAATTTCCTCTATGAGATTAATAAATTCTGAGAACCAATCAACACGTCTTTTTATCCCTTTAACTTCTTTTTCTCTCCAGTCAAAGTCCTGCCATGGTTCAGCTGAAGACATTAAAAAGAGTCTTACAATATCTGCCCCGTGGGTTTTTATGGCGTCTTCAAGGAGAATAACGTTTCCTTTTGATGAAGACATTTTGTGACCTTCTAGAAGACCCATTCCAAAGACTACAACTCCTTTTGGCCATTTTTCTTTAGGGAATATAGCAGAATGGTGGAATATATGGAATGAAAGGTGATTTCCAACAAGATCCTTAGCTGATAGTCTCCAGTTTAGAGGATACCAGTAATTGAATTCATTTTTAACGTTATCAAATAACTGGCTGTCTATATTTCCAGAATATTTTCCTTCATCTAAATAAACATCATTAAAGAATGAATCGTCAAGGTCATCAGCATTAATCTGAGCCATGTACTTTGCTATGGTATAATAAGCCATGTAAATTGTTGAATCGCTTAATGGTTCTATTAACCATTGCTTATCCCATGGAAGTTTTGTTCCAAGACCTATTCTCCTTGAACAGGCCCAATCTTCAAGCCATCCAATATAATATTCGAAATTTGATCTTACTTCTTCAGGAACTACCTTTTCCTGCGCGAGACATTCTCTTGCAAGGTCTTTCCATTTTTCTTCAGAATATTTAAGGAACCACTGGTCTTCAAGGATTTTTACAACTGCTTTAGTTCCACATCTGCATACAACAGGCCTTTCAGCGAAATCGTGCATTAAATCTCCTTTTCCAGATTCAATGAGGTCATTTATAATTTCATCCCTTGCTTTTTGTACGGATAAGTCTTTATAATTTTCAATATGTTCAGATATAATTCCCTTAGCATGTTCCAGCTTGTAAAGTTCGTTTGTAGCATCTTTAAGTTTTTCATCTTGCTGATTTTGTACACCAAATTTTTCAATTATTTCTTCAGCAGGGAACTCTCCAAACCCTTTAAGAGTCACAACATTTAATGGTTCTATTTCAAGTACTTTTTCTTTTAATCCGTACTTTTCAAGCAGTTCTTCATTTTCTTTAAGGTCTTTAAGCGCTATAAAATCTGCAGGTGCATGTGCAGGAACTGAATAAACCACACCAGTAGCGTATTCGGGATCAACAAATGATGCAGGGAGTATTATATGTTCATTACCTGTTAGAGGATTTTTTATGTATTTACCAATCATTGCAGGTGCATCAATGTCTTCAATTATTTTAATATCCTTTTTTTGATGAATAAGATTTTCATAAGCTTTTTTACTTATTATCCAGTTTTCACCATTCATATCTATTTTTATGTACTCTTCATCAGGATTTATCCATAGATTTGTAGCTCCAAACAGTGTTTCTGGACGGAATGTTGCCGCAACAAAGTAAGCATTGTCTATTTCGAACTTTACAAGTGTTAATTCGTTGATTCCAACTCCTTCACCCTCAAGGAGATCGTGGTCTCCAACGGGGTTGTCACATCCCGGACAGTATTTAACTGGATGTTCACCTTTAGTTACAAATCCCTTGCTTTTAAGCTGTCTAAACTGCCATTCAATGAACTTCTGGTAATGAGGATCTGTGGTTCTAAATTCCCTTCTCCAGTCAATGGAATAACCCATTTGCTCCATTACATCGTGATATTCACTGCTGAAATATTTTACAATGTATTCAGGGTCAGTAAATTTGTTAAGTTCATCTTCTGGAACTTTATGAACATTTTTATAGATATCTAATGTCCAGGGGTCTCTTCTAGCTATTCTTTTTGCAATTCCAATTACTGGTGCACCTGTTACGTGCCATGCCATTGGGAAAAGCACGTTATATCCTTGCATTCTTTTAAAACGTGCATAAACATCAGGTACAGTGTAAGTTCTACCGTGCCCTATGTGCATTGCACCACTTGGATAAGGATAAGCTACTGTTAGGAAAATTTTTCCCCTGTTATCGGGATTAGATTCAAATAGCCTGGAATCTTCCCATTTTTTCTGCCATTTCTTTTCTATATCATGATTTGTCAAATTAACCACCGAAAAATAAGTATTTACTATAAATATTTAATTAAATTAATCTAATTCACTATCTACGTAATCCAGATAATCTTTAGATCCCTCTATTATAGGAATTGCTAGAATAGCGGGAGTATCATAACTGTGAATTTCTTTAACCCTTTTTATAATTTTATCTATGTTTTCTTGTTTAGTTTTTGCAATAAGAAGAGATTCTTCATCATCCTCTATTTTTCCTTTCCAAAGATAAATAGATTCAATTGAAGGAACAATATTTACACAGGCCGTTAATTTCTCAGAAACTAGCATTTTCCCTATATTTCTTGACTCTTCTTTTCCTGACGTTGTTATATAAACAAAAGCATACATAATTTGTCTTCCTATCTTATTTCTGCAATAGTAGGTGAGGATAATTTATGTTTTGATGCTTTTACCATATTTTTAATCCTTAAAACTTCATCATGCTGAATATTAAGCTCTTTAGAAATTTCATCAGTTTTTAGCCCTTTATTTGTCATAAGATACAATATTTTATCTAAATATTCGTATTTTATGCCTAACTCTTCTTCATCAGTTTGTCCAGTCCATAATCCCGCAGTAGGAGCTTTTTCAATGATATTTTTTGGAACTCCAATATAATTTGCAATTTCTCGCACTTCAGTTTTATAAAGGTCTCCAATTGGTAAGATATCCACGCCGCCGTCACCATATTTTGTAAAGTACCCTACCAGTAACTCTGTTCTATTACCGGTTCCAGCGACTATGCGTTGCATTGCATTGGAATGATAATAGAGGATCATCATTCTTATTCTTGCTTTTAAATTTCCATTTGCTAAATTACTTTTACTGCATTCACTGCAAAGTTCTGGAAATGGTTTTATAAGATCATCTATGTGAACAATCTTATATTTGATTCCTAAGTTCTCTGCTACTTCGATAGCATCATCAATATCTTCTTTTGAGGTTGTTACACTTGGAAGTACAAGTCCAATTATATCTTCTTTTTTAACAGTGCCGGCACAAAGATAAGCTACCAAAGAGGAATCAATCCCTCCACTTAAACCAATAACC
>JAEYSH010000061.1 GCA_023434825.1 Methanobacteriota archaeon
TAGAAGGAGACCAGCCAAGAGTAAGGGCGCTCGGATTCTGGTTTGCTGACGAAAATGGATTTTATTTCCAGATTGGATCGGTTAAAGACATGTACGGACAGTTACAGGAAAATCCTAAAGTTGAAGTGTGTTTCTGGAAGCCAAATGAAACAACTGGAACAATGATGCGAGTTGCAGGAGAAATAGAATTTTTAGAGGAGCCAGAATTAAAAGAAAAGGTTTTAACTGATAGACCTTTCCTTAAAGAGTTTGGAATGACTATTGACCATCCCGGACTTATAATTTTTAGAATTGCTAAGGGAGAAGCCTATTTCTGGACAATGGAAACTAACTTTGAACCTAAAAAATTCATAAAATTCAGCGAATAATCATAATCGTTTTTTCATTTTTCTTTTTAAATACAGAAAATATAAACTAGCATTCAAATCCTATAATTTTAATGAAATTTTTGAAATTAAGTTTAAATCAATAATCATTAAGTTTTCGTAGGAAATGGAGATATAAACTTAAATATAGAATTAACTATATTATTTAATTCCTATAAAAGTTGATTAAATAAAATATTGTTTATTTGTGATAAAAACCTTCAATAAACATTAATTAAAAAAATAAACATTGTCAGTAAGTAATAGCATAAATTCAAATTTTTACTCTATATGACGGGTTAGGTCCTGTCGTTTTATAATTAAACAACGCTATGCAATAATATGGAAAAGATAAAATGAAAGATTACGACATTGCAGTAGTTGGTGCTGGCCCAGTAGGTTCTACATTTGCAAGATATGTGGCAGAAAAAGGACTTAATGTTGCTATATTTGAAAAAAAGAAAGAAGTTGGCGTTCCCTTACAGTGTGCAGGATTACTTGGAACAAAAATTAAAGAAGTAAATAAACTTCCAGAAGAAGTTATACTCAACAAAATATATGGAGCATGCTTGTATTCCCCTTCAAATACCAGGATATCAATGAGAAGGAAAGAAAGGCCATTAGCATATGTTTTAGATAGAATTGCATATGACAAGTTCTTAGCAAAAGAAGCAGTAAAAAGCGGAGCTAAACTTTTTTTAAATCATAATATAACTAAATTGGACATAAAAGAAGGAGAAATATATCACGGCGATAAAAAAACAACAGCTGAAGTCATAGTAGGTGCTGATGGTCATTCATCAATAGTATCAAAAGAATTTAATAATAATTCAAATGCCGTAAATGCAGCTCAATATTTAATTGATACAGGCAAAAATTCATTTGATGATGATTATTTTAAAGTAAATGTAAATTCCGAAATTTCTCCAGGGTTTTTATGGACAATACCATTATCAAAATCCACTGCAAGAGTAGGGCTCTTTGCAGATTATGATTATAAGAATTTAACTGAAATATTAAACAAATTTATTGAAAATGATGAAAAATTGAAAGATGCGAGCGTCTTAAAAAAATATCACGGTAAGATTCCATTATTTGAACCTAAAAAAAATACAGTTAAAAATAGAGCAATACTTATAGGAGATTCAGCTTCCCAGGTTAAGCCTACAACCGGTGGAGGACTAATTATTGGATTTATCTGTGCAAAAATAGCAGCAGATGTGGTATTTGAAGCGATTGAATCAAATAATATTGACATTTTAAAAAATTACCACAAAAAATACAGGAAAATGTACAAAAATGAACTTACAATGCAGCTTAAAGTGCAGAAAACATATAAATCATTGAGTAATGATGATCTTGATTCTGTAATTTTAAAAATGAAAGAAAAAGAAATAGGAAAAATAGTTTCTGAATATGGCGACCTTGATTCCCAATCTAAGGTAATGAAAGAAATAATAAAAAGTGGATTACTTTTTTCAGTCCTTCCTAAACTATTATCACGCTCAATATTTGGATTATAAAATACTAAAAAATTAGCTAATTTTAAACTATGATAATTTAAAAATATTAATTAAGGTGTCATATTAATGAAAATAATCTTTATTCTATCGGGAGAAAATGAAACATTACCAAAGGCAGAAATAACTGCATGTTTAGAGGCTGAAAATGCCCCTTTTACAGTTAAATTTCACGAAAATGGAATATTAATGCTTGAAATTCCAGATGAAGAGGCAAATATAATTAATACCATCGGAAAAAAGATTGCTTACACCCATGAAGTATGTAAACTTTTATTTGAAACTGATATTGATAATTTAAAGAGTGATGTCCAAAAATACGACTGGCATAAAACTATTTCTAATGATTACGCTGTTAGAGTCAAAAAAATAGGTTTAGACTCCAATTTCAATTCACAAAAAATGGAAATAAAAATTGGAGGCATAATTAAAGAATTACTTGGTGAAAATGCTAAAGTAAACCTCGAAAATCCTGATTCATTCTTAAGGACTATTGTAATTAATGATAGAGTATTAATATGTGAAAGGTTGATTAAAAGAGCAAAAAAACACTATTATGAACTTAAACCACATAAAAGACCATTCTTCTATCCGGGATCAATGAGTCCCAAGCTTGCAAGGGGGATGAATAACTTAGCAAGGGTTAAAAAAGGAAGTATAGTATTAGATCCTTTTTGTGGGACTGGCGGAATATTAATTGAAGCAGGAATTATTGGAGCAAAAGTAGTGGGAACAGACATTGATGAAAAGATGGTTGAAGGAACAAAAAAGAACCTCCAGTACTGTAATATCGAAGATTATGAAGTGTTTCAGGGCGATGCACGAAACATTAAGCTTCCATATAAAGTTGATGCTATTGTAACTGATCCTCCTTACGGTATTTCCGCTTCAACAGCAGGTGTAGAAAGTAAAACGATTTATGAAGAATCTCTTTTAAATATGCAGGGAATACTAAAAGAAGAAGGATTTATTTGCATGGCAACCCCTCATTATTTAGATATCCATGAACTTGTTCGTCATACAAAATTTAAAATAATAGAACAATACCACATAAGAATGCATAAAAGTTTAACCAGAGTAATTTCTGTATTAAAACTTGAATAATGATTAAAAAAATATAGAGGAATTCCCTTGAACACCAGAATACTTGATACAACACTTAGAGATGGAGAACAAACCCCTGGAGTTTCTTTAACTCCAGATGAAAAGCTTAGAATAGCTATAAAACTTGACGAACTCGGCGTAGATGTTATTGAAGCTGGTTCTGCCATTACATCCATTGGTGAAAGGGAAGGAATTAAAAAAGTTACTTCAGAAGGACTTAGAGCTGAAATATGCAGCTTTGCAAGGGCAGTTAAAGTTGATGTAGATGCCGCACTTGAATGTGATGTCGATAGTGTCCATTTAGTTGTTCCAACATCAGATTTACACATAGAACATAAATTAAGAAAAACAAGAGAAGAAGTGAAATCACTTGCACTTGAAAGCGTGCAATATGCAGTAGATCATGGATTATTAGTTGAACTTTCTGCTGAAGATTCGACAAGAAGTGATCTTGATTTTCTAACTCAATTATTTAAAGATGGAATTGATGCAGGGGCAAAAAGGATTTGCGCATGCGATACAGTAGGAATGCTTACACCAGAAAAATCTTATGACTTCTATAATCATCTATCGAAACTGGGAGTTCCTTTAAGTGCACATTGCCATAATGATTTCGGTTTAGCTGTTGCAAATTCCCTCGCAGGATTAAGGGCTGGAGCAAGCCAGGTACACTGTACAGTCAATGGAATTGGTGAAAGAGCTGGAAACGCATCCTTAGAAGAAATAGTTGTCTCCTTATATTCATTATATGAAACAAAGACTAATATCAACATTGAAATGCTTTATGAAGTTTCAAAAATGGTTGCAAGAATTACTGGTGTGTATTTACAGCCTAATAAAGCAATTGTTGGAGAAAACGCATTTGCACACGAATCTGGAATACATGCTGATGGTGTGCTTAAAAAAGCTGAAACTTATGAGCCTATAACCCCAGAACTAGTTGGTCACCGGCGTAAATTCATTATGGGTAAACACATAGGTACCAGTGCCCTTAAACAAAGACTTGAAGAAATGGATTTACACGTATCACCCGAGAAATTCCAACAGATATTCAATAGAGTAAAAGCACTGGGCGATATGGGTAAATGCGTTACAGATATCGATTTAGAGGCGATAGCAGAAGATGTAATGGGAATAGTTGCTGAAAAAGTTGTAGAACTTGAAGAATTAACCATTGTATCTGGTAACAAAGTCACCCCAACTGCATCCATAAGGCTTAACATAAATAATACAGAAACACTGGAAGCGGGTATCGGTATCGGTCCAGTAGATGCTGCAATAGTTGCAATTAAGAAAAGTATAAAGGATTTTGCCGATATTGAGCTTGAAGAATACCACGTAGACGCTATTACCGGCGGTACTGATGCTTTAATTGATGTTATCGTGAAACTCAGGCATGATGGAAATGTGGTTACCGCAAGAAGTACACAGCCCGACATCATCAATGCAAGTGTTGAAGCATATTTAAGCGGTATAAACAAAATTTTAAGCGATACTGGTGTCAAAAAAGTTAAAGAAGGAGACTTATAAGGATATTTTATATATTATTTTCCTTTTTTTGTCATTTAATTTATTATAACCATTATTTTTAAGTAATTAGAACTATACCTAATTATATGAATTCATTAAATGCATCTCATATTAGAGGATTCCTTAGATTTACCGGTTCTCTCATTTCAACTTATTTAAGCTTAATACTAACAATAGGATTCTTAGTTCCATGGATTTTAGGTGCTATAGAAATTAAAAATTTTGATGAAGTTATAAATCTTATAGAAGTCTTTGTTCTTGTTTCTGCAACTTTATCACTTTTATCATTTACTTACATCATGGCAAGTGCAGAGATACATGAAAAGCTTAAAAAATCAGTTATGGACGCAGGAGAACTATTTTTTGTGTCCACAGTTCAATTTATCATAGGATTATTCCTATTTTTATTTATGGAAAATGTAGTTGGTAATTTTCTGGATATAAATTCCATCCAGTTAAGTTTAAGTCTTAATGGAATTATAACCATTATAATAGTCATAATTCAAATTATAATTCTTTTAGAAATAATATTTGCATTTTCCAAGTTCTTTAGAGGATGTGTAAGTATATATGCATCATTTAGAACACAAAAATTTAGAGAATCTATATTTTATTTGATTTTAAGAAATATGCTATGGGATAAGGTAAAATGAATTTTAACAACCATAATATCGAAATTGCTGGATTTAAACACAATATATCTAATTTAAACGAGTTATTTAGCCAGATAAATGAAATTAAGAATGGATGCACCCTCCAGATTTTAAATGCAGACGGCATTGCTGGAAAGGAACATGTACTTCATTCTATAGTTCAAGCTTTAAAAGCATTCGAACGCAAAGAAAACATTGCAAATGATCTGGGACTTGAGATATGTTTACGTGCATCGGCACAAAGACAAATATCTAAAGCCCTTTATATTTTAGGGATAAAAGAAGGCCAGATGAATATTTGCGTAGTTGCAATAGACTGCAGTATAGATATAATTGAAAAACTGAATAAGATTTTAGATAAAAGAGATGATGAAGTCCTGAATCCTGATTTAGATATTCTTAAAACTATCTATAAAATAAATGACAATGAGATCAGTGCAACAGGAAATATTACAGATCTTATGATCGAAAAAACAACTCTTCTAATTTTAGATACATAAATTTGTTTATTTTCTGTATTAGATTAATCAATTATTCCATCTATTAAATGCGTAATTTCTTTCAAAGTATCTTTTTGAAGACACCTAACATCAATATTTTTAATTTCTAAACAAATTGCGTCGATCATAACACGTTCATATCTAGGGCAAGTAGTTATAATATTTCTTCCATCAGCTTTTAATTTCTGACGAAGTAAATAACCTGTTTTTTTAGGATCATCAGTTTTTAATGCTACTGAAATTCCTCTTTTATCTTTATATATTACAGATTCAAATTCATTTTTTATAAACATGCATGCTTCAATGGTTTTTTCTAAATTATAACTTGAATTTTCGATTTCTTCAATTATACCTGCGCAAGTAACATGATCTGCCTTGGAGGATTTTATAATAAATTTTGATTTCTTAAATATTTCATTATCATTTGTAGAAATGAATCCACCGCTTCCCACATTCACAATTTTAGGAGAGCCTGTTGAAGCTACAATAATATGGGCATGGTTTCCATTTGCAAACTTTTTTTTAGGATCACCTATTCCGCCAGATGCATCTTCAACTAAAATGACATTTTTATCTTCGCAAACTTCATAAATTTGTTTAACTGGTTGCTCTGCAATATAACCAGCGAAACTTGTGATAAAAAGAGCTTTAGGTTTATATTTATCAATAAATGTTTCTAATATCTCGATATTAACGATTCCTAAATCCGTAGGGACTTTTATAGTTTCAAGACCTAAAAATTGAGCTGCGTTTTCAAATCCGGTCCAGCCGCCCTGATCAGGGATTAATATTTTACCTTCAAAAGTACTCATAGCAGCTAAAATAGCTGAATTACCACTATTAACTATTTTTGAATATTCATGTCCAGTTATTTTGCAAATTTCATTTTCTGCAGATTTAATATAATTTTGTCTGTCTTTTATGTCAGTTTGCATTGCAGCATGACACATTGAATTCCGGGCTTCTTTTGAAGGTTTTTTAAAATGTAATTCCAATTATATCATCTCAAAATTGATTATTCTAATTTCTATCTACGTTCTAAAAAGGATTTTGATAGCTGTTTTCTCTGTTTAGATTCCCAAATTTTCTTTTCAACTACTTTATTTTCTTTATAAGTTTTTTCAATAGATATAATATAGTTTTTACCATTTTCAGTGATTTTATAAGTTCCGTGCTGTACTTTATCCACTAAATTATGGTTTTTTAATTCAGTTAAATGATTAGCCAGTGCCGATTTTTTAATATCCATCTCTTCAAGTAAAGTTTGAAAATTTAAGGGTCCATTTAAAAGAAGAACCATTATTTTAAATCGATTGATATGTGCAATTGTTTTTAATATAGAAACAATTTCATCAGATGAATTCATTAAAAATTCTATTGAAGAGCTTTGATCACTTTTTTTATCCATAATTAATTTGTTTTTTTAATTGAATAAATATCTTTTCAAAACTTTATTTTTACAAGTTCATAAAATTATGGAATATTGTTCCGTAAAATAATAAACATTTTATATAATGAAACCTAATCTCCAAATATAGAATTTTGGAGAAACAAATATGAAAATCAAATTAAAAACCGTAGAAGAAACCCATGTAGCCAGTATTTCACATGTTGGGCCTGTTGAAGATATGGGAAAAATAATTGGTGAATTAGCCGGATGGATAATGCAAAGAGGACTTCAAATAGCCCAATCCCCGTTTGTAGTTTATTATACAAGTCCCATGGAAGTAATGGCTGATAAAATGGAATATGAAGTAGGAATACCGTTCATGGGAGATACAGATGAAGATGAACGGGTTAAAATAAAAATTATGCCTAAACATAAGGTTTTATCAACGATATACAAAGGTCCTTATGCAGAAATAGCCCCAGTTTATGGAGAAATGATGCAGCATATAATGGGAGAGAAATATGAAATGATTGGTGCTCCCAGAGAAGCTTATCTTAACTCTCCCGGAGAAGTACCTGAAAATGAACTTCTAACTGAAGTCATATTTCCCATTATAGATTTAGAAGACTGCATGAATTCTGTAAATGAATCGGCAGCAAATTATGAAACAACCACAGATAATAAGGACCCAACTTATACAATTTCGCCAATTGGATACATCAAAAGAAACGGCATGGATACATATTTAGAAGTAAATGAAGAATATATTCCAGGATTAAAAGAATTAAATAATTTCAGTCATGTAATGGTACTCTGGTTAGCAGATAAAATAGAAACCGAATATAGAAACATGTTGCAAACGTATCCTCCATATTCACAAGATAGACTCACAGGAGTGTTTGCAACCCGTGCAGAATACCGTCCCAATCCCATCGCCGTTACAACATGTAAGATTAATGATATTGATGAAAAAACAGGTATTATAAAAGTATCTGGTCTTGATGCATTCGATAAAACACCAATTATAGATTTAAAACCATATATTCCTTCATTTGATAGGGTGAGGAATCCAGAACTCCCTAAATGGCTTTCATTCCTCTGGCCAGAATGGACTACTGAGCAATGATGATAAAAAGCATTAATAATTAATAGAATGTCATCCAAAGAATTATTTAAATATAATTTCATTTCTTTTTTTGGAAGGATGTAGATGACCTTGAACGAATTACCAGAGCCGCTGAAAATAGAAATTATTGATAAAAAATCATTCCAATTAATAGGATGTGTTTTTTACGGCGATCCATTTCATTCTAATGAAGAATGGAGCGAAGAAAATGAAATTGGATCACTATGGAACCGTTTCTATAAATTATGTAAAGAAAATAATGAAATTCTTAAAAATGAAGTGATCAATGATATAGCCTATGAAGTTCATCTTCAGCCGGAAGACTATAAGAAAACAGGGAAATTTTATGTTTATGTTGGCATTGAGGTAAAGGAATTAAAAAATATGCCTCTTGAAATGTTCTGTAAAACCTTTCCAGCTACAAAATATGCAGTTTTTACATTTAAAGGAAAAGAAATGTTTAGAGGTGGAGAATACATCTGGAATAAATGGCTTCCAGAGTCTGATTATGAAGAAGCATATCCCTACATGAAACTAGCTTATGATAAAGATAGATTTTTTGGATTAGACAATGAAAAATCAGAAATTGATTTTTACGTCCCAATTAAACCAAAAAAGGTGAATAAAATGAGCAATGAAGAACTTGAAATCATCACTTTAAATGAAGATAATATTGATTCAGAACATATCTGCTGCGCCATCGGAAACGATGCAAAAAATGTTAAAAGAGCCAATACTAAAAAAGAATGGTTAAAAGATAGATTTTCAGAAGGACATACCTTTAAAAAATTCAATGTTAGAGGTAAAGTATTTATTGAATATGTACCTGCAGAATATGCATGGTTTCCCATTGATGCACCCGGCTACGTTTTTATCCAGTGTTTATGGGCTTCAGGCCGTTATAAAGGTAAAGGATTTGGATCAAAACTTTTAGAAGAATGCGAAAATGACTGCAAGGATACAAACGGACTTGTAGTTGTAACCGGACGTAAAAAACTTCCTTTTACTGTTGATAAAAGGTTTTATTTGAAAAAAGGATTTGAAGTGTGCGATACTGCCCCTCCGTATTTTGAAATGCTGGTTAAAAAGTTTAATGAAGATGCAGAAGACCCTAAATTTTTAGATAATGCTAAAGGAGCAGAATTAGAGGATAAAAAAGGTCTTACTTTTTATTATTCCGATTTATGTCCATTTAACGCAGATTATGTAGATGTAATGATTGAAACAGCACAAAAATATAATATTCCTTCTGAAAAAATAAAAATAGAAAGTTTAAAGCAAGCTAAAAACTTACCTACTCCATTTGGAATATTCAGTGTTTTTTACAACGGCGAATTCCTCAGCCACGAAGTAATGAGTGAAAAGAAGTTTGATAAAACTTTAAATAAAATTTTAAATGAATAAATAATTAGTTTTGAAGGTATACTAATGGCAAAAGAGACAACCAACCGGAAATTCATGGTTATTTCTTATTCAATCACTTTTTTGTTTATTGTTCAAATTATTCTATGTTTGTTTTTCTATAACACTCTCGGGATTGATTTGTTAGCATATACTGGTTTGATTATTCTTATTTTAGGAATTATTTCTTTATGGAAATCTCAAAAGGATTTTAAAGCAGCGATTAAAAAAGAAGATGGAAAAAACTGGCTTGATACTACAAATGTAGTAGATAGTGGAATATATTCAATGATACGACATCCAATGTACTTATCTTTTATGTTAATGGCCCTTGGACTGATTTTTATCTCCCAATACTGGTTAGTGGCGCTAATAGGTATCTCAAGAATTTTAATGTTATATTATGTTATGATAGAAGAAGAAAAAATGGATTTAATGAAATTAGGCCCTGTTTATGAAGAATATATGAAAAGAGTGCCACGTTTAAACATTTTTAGATGCATATTAAAAATAAATGATTAAGCTTTAAAAAATCCATCAAGTGTTGTTTGCCTTGATCTAAGCAGATCCTGAAGTAATTTACTAGTCTCTTTGAATTTATCCATACTTAGCTCTAATTTAGATTCTATATAGTTCAATGCGGATTTCATATCTTCAAATTCACGTGGAATCTCGTTCATTGCACTCCTAACGTTTTCTCGAACATTAAAAACTCCAAGAGGAACGTAACCATTATAAGCTTCTCTTAAAACAATTGCTCCTGCCTGTTTCTTTTCCTTTGCTAATGCTTCAAGAACAGCCATTTTACAGGTGTAATAACATCCCCCAACAGAAGAATATTCTTTTTTACCTCCATTTAATTCATGATCAGCAAATATCAATTCTTCACGACCTAATACATGTAAAAATGCTTCAATCCATTCATATTGCCATTCCATTGGTAATAGAAGTATTGCATAATAGTTATTCAAGCTGCTGAATTCATAAACTCGGTAAGTGTCTAATATATCATAATTTCTAACTTCTTTAAGCAAATTATCTGCTATAATTGTGTCACATGCCGTAATTGACCATCTTGTAGGTACTAATTTTCTATTTTTACCTACTCCCATAGTTCCGACAGAAAATGCTTTCTGTATGTTTGAAAATGGCAAATCTTTACCATGTAAATCTAAAACAGCTTCTGCTGCCTTAAAATCAGTGTCATAATAAACTTTTTCCAGTTCGCGGTCCCATTTAACGCTTTCTATGTCAAATTTTTCAATTAACGCACTTGGGCCATGAGGAGCGCTCTCATCAGTAAAAGATAGTCCACGCGGACGGCTTCCAAACTCAGCTTCACTATCAATTGATTTAGATGAAAGAGAAATCTCCTGTAATTTTTCTACAAAAGAATTTTCAATATCCTGTATGCCCACAGTCTGTTTTCCCCTTACAAGACTCAATCTGAAACCAATGATGTCTTCTTGAGACTTTTGTTCGGGAATCCATGACTCTGGCATATCCATAATAGAAATATCTCCCTGCATTGGAGCTATCATTGGACCCGCATAGACTTTAGGATAATTCCAGCTTCCAATAAAAACTGAAGGTGGTGTTGCTCCATCAAGCTCTCTTCCTACATCAACAGATTTAACATTAAGATTAGCTGTGAGTTTTTTGAGGTAAGCTCTTTTACCTTTAATCATGCTTTTATATATTCACTTGCTTTAATAAAAAAGTAATGAGAGCAAATGAAAAGTATTTTTATTAAAATTTAAATAGTTTATAATGATTTAAATTAAATAAAGTAAATATAAATTAATAATGATAAAAAAAGGGATGCTATGAGTAATTTTGAGGCCCAAAATATCTTAGATGAAATTAGTAAAACGTTTTCATTAAGTCATGGGAATATATTCCAACTTAGAAAAGATTTGAAGAACCTTTACTTAAAATTCAGCGATGATCAAAAGTTAAATGTTCGAAAACAGCAAATTGAATCTATTAATGCATTTAAAATTCATGCTGAAGGAGTAAATAAGGATAAAATTATACTTTTCTTCCACGGCGGAGGTTTCACAATTGGTTCTACTCGAGATCATTTAGATTTATGTGGGAAATTATCAAAAGCAGCAAATTCTTGCGTTTTAAGTGTGGATTACAGACTTGCCCCTGAAAATAAATTTCCTGCAGCTTTAGAAGATTGCCTTATTTCTTATTTATGGCTTTTAGAACAGGATATTGATCCATCAAACATTGTCCTTGCCGGCATATCGGCAGGTGGAACCCTTGTTTTGTCTACACTTTTATACTTGAAAGAGAAAGGTGTTAAACTCCCTGCAGGCGCAGTTTGCATGTCTCCTGCAGTTGATATGTTGTTTCAGGGCCATTCAATTATTACAAATAGGGGAAAAGACTGGATTACACAGGAAAGACTTGAAAATATTAGAAAAATTTATCTTAAAGGTATAGACCCAAAAAATCCATTAGCATCTCCCATCTATGGCAATTTACATGGTTTACCGCCTATTTTAATTCAAGTTGGGAGTCATGAACTGCTTTTAGATGATATAATAAAATTCCATAAAAAAGCAAAAGATTCTGCAGTTGAAGTGAGTTTTGAATTGTGGAAAGATATGTTCCACTGTTTTCAGATATTCTCATCACAAATTGAAGAAGGTCAAAAAGCAATTGATAATGCGGGGGAATACATAAAAGAGCTTTTTAATACACAAGAAGATTAAAAATATAATTGAGGTTTGATATGAAAACTATTTTATGTTTTGGTGATTCGCTGACATGGGGTTATGATCCAGAAACTGGAAAACGGATCTCAAGAAATAAACGTTGGCCTGGAGTTTTAAGGGAAAATTTAGGTGAGAATTATCATATAATTGAAGAAGGGCTAAATGGAAGGACAACAGTATGGGATGATCCATTTCATGGCGGATACAAAAATGGAATGAAATATCTTATACCGTGTCTTGCATCACACAGGCCTATTGATCTTGTAATTTTATTTTTAGGTACTAATGACCTTAAAATGCGCTTTTCATTAACTGCTTCTGAAATTACTCATGGAATAAGGGTTTTAACAGATATTATCTTAAAAAGTGAATCAGGACTGCTTGAAAAGGCTCCAAAATTGCTTTTAATTTCTCCCCCTGCTGTGAAAAATATCCCTGATTCTTCAAGATTTTTTGAAGAATTTGAAGATGCTCAATCAAAATCAATTAAATTAGGCAAGTATTACAGTGAAGTTGCTGAAGAATACGGCTTTTACTTTTTAGATGCCTCAAAAGTAGTTGAAGCAAGTGATTTAGATGGAATTCATCTAGAAGTTGAAAAACACGTGAAATTAGGGTTTGAAATAACAAAAAAGGTGAAAGAAATCTTTAATGATTGAGGAATGTGTATGAAAAGATCAAATAATGATTTTTTTCCAAAAATCCACACGGAAAGACTTTTTTTACGGAAATTATCATTAAAAGATGCTGAAACGCTGTTTAAATACTGGTCAGATCCCGAAGTACTAAATATTTGAATGTAACTACTTTTAAGAATATAGAACAGTCTTATAGCATGACAAGACTTTTAAAAAGTCTTTATAAAAATAAAGAAGGAATAAGATGGGCCATTGTGATTAATGAAACCAATGAAGTTATTGGGACTTGCGGTTATAACAATTGGGTGAAAAAGAGTTCTAGAGGAGAAATAGGCTATGAATTAGGAAGAGAATATTGGGGAAAAGGATATGCTTCAGAAGCTGTGGAAGAAATAATCAAATACGGGTTTAAAAGTATGAATCTAAACCGTATTGAAGCATTTACAGTTCCAGAAGCTACTTCATCAATTAATTTACTTAAAAAACTTGGTTTCAAAAAAGAAGGAATGCTCAGGCAATATGGGTACTGGAACAGTAGGTATTGGGATGAAAATATCTATTCCTTATTAAAAAGAGACTGGAAAAAATTATCATTTAAAAAATAAAATCATTGATAAATATGTCAAATGAAAATAAAAAGGAATTAAATAGGAAAAAACGAGGTCAAATATCAAAAAAAGATATTGAAAAATATGTTGATTTTAAATCTCCTGATTTAATTGAAATGCTGAATGATGATGATCCTAAAATAAGGACTATAGCTGCTACAATACTTGAGGATAAAAAGAGTAAAGAATCAATAGAACCTCTTTGTGCTGCCATAAAGAAAGAAAAAGCACTTTATTCAAGAATTGCAATGTCTGAAGCACTTGGAAAATTGGGTGAAGAAGCTGTTCCTCCTTTAATCAAATTATTGGGTCAAATTGGTAGTAATCAGGAAACCGAATTACCAAAGAAATATTTTAACAAAAAGAGTTTTCCACTGGCGCGTGATATGGCAGCCAGAACCATTATAAAAATTGGAAAATCAGCTGCTCCCTATTTAATGAAAGTAGTTCATGAAGATGACATATATGTTTCACAGCAAGCCATTGATGCATTAGGTGGTATAGCTGCTAAAACTGGTGATGAAAGAGCATTACCCTTGTTGATTGAATGTCTTGAAAAATATTCTGGCGATAATTTAACATTATGGAAAACAATCCGAGCATTAAGTGCTTTTAAAAACGTTGAATCGCCAATAAGCCCATTATTAAATATAATTCAAAATTATCAAGAACCTGCAATAATTTGGGAAACTGCAAGAACTTTAGGTCAAATAGGTATTAATAGATCAGATGTCTTAGACGCAATTTCTAAATTAGAAAAAAATTATAATCCCCAAATTAAATTATCTGCAAAAAATGCATTTTTAAATTTAAATAAGTAAAATAGTACGGTTTCTTCCAACCTATTTTTTTAATTTTCCAATATAATAAAATCCATTAGATTTGTGCCCATTCATGGTGTCATAAATAGTTTCTTCAAAAATTAATTCTTCAAAATTTCTTGTTAATTTTTTAATATATTTTTTAGTGTGGTGCCTAAAAACAGCACCTTCAGGAAGCTCAAAAGTGCCATATGTTCCATATTTATCTTTAAATTTTTCATATCTTGCAATATTTCTATGATCTTGATTTACGAGGTAATCATTTATGTATAAAATTCCTTCATTCTTCAAAACCCTTGAAATCTCAGAAATTAAATTTTTCTGGTCTTCTTCTTTATAACTGGATGTTAAAACAGCTAAAAGAATAACTGCGTCAAATTCATTATCTGGAAAGGGAATTTGTTCTCCATCAGCCTTAATTAAGTTTAAATAAGGATGAAGTCTTAATCCTCTATCTATCATGCCTTGAGAATAATCAATACCTTTTAAATTCTTAAATCTAAGGTTATGAAGTTCATTTAAAGTTCTTCCATAACCACAACCAACATCTAAGATTTTCATTTCTTTTGAAACATATTTTTTGAAATATTGAATTTGAAAAGGAGTTGGGAATTCTTTTTCTTCAGCTACTTTATCCCAGTACTTTACCTGATCATGATTTGAATTCATTTTTCCCCTCAATATAAATTTTTAAGTTGATTATCGCGCATAATAGGCTCTCCATGTGCAGGACATATCCATTCAAAATCATATTTGTCAATTTTAGCTATAGATTCTTTTAAAAGAGATTCATTCCAGTTCATAAGCGACCTCATTGGTTTTATTTCTCCTTTAGATGTCCGCAATAAATCACCTGCAAATAAAACATCTTTATAGAGTAAGCAAACATGTCCCGGAGTGTGTCCTGGAGCTGGAATTACTTCAATATCAAGGATTTTTTGATTCTCCGAATAGGAATTTATTTTTTGTGGCTTTTTCGTCTTCATAACATATGTAAGGTATTTTTTTATTCCATGACGTTTTTCATTTCCACAAATGTATGGAATATCATCTTTTGAAGCCCAAATATTGGCTCCAGTTTCTTCTTCAAGCATGGCAAGACTTCCAACGTGATCTATATCATGATGTGTAATTAAAATGTTTTCAATCTGCTGTGGTTTAATATTCATGGAATTTAATTCCTTTAAAATACCTTTTCCTTGACCGGGTCGGCCGGTATCAATTAATGTAATATTTTCATCTACAATAAGGTATACATAATTCCCCTTTGTGGAATCTAAAGCATAAACACTTTCTGTTAATTTCAAATTTGTTCACCCTACCTTATAATTAAATCTTTAACTTTTATTTCAGGATTATGATATCTTCTGCTTAAATCTTCATTTTTAATGCGAACTGCTCCTTTAGGGCACCATTGGACACAAGCCTGGCAAAATTCACAATTTTGATTCCAATGAGGTTTATCATCCATTATTTCAATATTATTGCTTGGACAAATCCGCTCGCAGTTTAAGCATGAATTACAGTTTTCATCAACCCAAAAGTTACCCATTGTCTTTATTCGGCTAATAGCCATTCCATAAACAAAGTTTCCGTATTTATTAAGTAGAGTAGAGCTTGTCTCAGGCATGTGTTCTTTTCTATTCTTTATAATGCCTATAATTTCTGAAAGCCTTTCTTTACCGGATACATTTATCTTTGTGTTTCTTTCAAGCAGCATCGCTGTTTTAATGAAAAAATTGTCCTTTTGGATTGTATTTGCAGCTTCCAATACTGCAAAGCCTGCCTGAAGATTAGATCCCTTATTTTGCAGCATTTTCTGTAACTGAACCAGAGTTTCGCCAGGTTGACCTGCACAGGTGGCTACAGCAAAAATATATTGATTTCCTGTTAAATTTAATTTTTTAACAAAATCTACAACCATATTAGGTAGTCCCCACATGTAAACTGGAAAAATGATACCTATAGATTCCGCATTAGATTCAATTTTTTCATTTATAACTGCAGGAATAGAAATAAGTTCTGTATCATCCAGTTTACTTGCAATATCCTTAGCTACAGCCAATGAATTTCCTGTACCTGTAAAATAAAATATTTTAGTTTCCATTCTTATCTCCTTATATCTAAATAACATTAAGCACCATCATATGCTTCTAATTCTTTAATACATTCTTTTGCCCATTCTATAACAACTTTAAGAGTCATTATACCTCTTTTTACAGTAAAATGCCAGAAAAGTTCTTCTTTTTCCGGTGAATCAATTGGAATATCAGTGCAATATTTACTAAAATTCCCATCTATGCTGCTTAATAACTTTAAATATTCTTCTTTTTCCAATATAAATCGTTTAAATTCATTTATTAGTTGTTCCTTTTCTAATTTTGAACCAAAAAATATTCTAAGCATAAATTCGTCCCTTTTGGGAAACGAATAATTTTCTGGAAAATCGTTTAACCAATTCAAAAATACATTTCTTCCCTGTTGTGTTATTTTATATATCTTTTTATCAGGTCTATCTTCCTGTTTTTCGATGCTTTTGGTTACATATCCTTTTTTTTCTAAAGCAGATAAATCTCGATAGATCTGGCTTAAACTAGCAGACCATACATGCGAAACTGATTTATCGA
Source organism: Methanobacteriota archaeon (assembly GCA_023434825.1). Lineage (GTDB taxonomy): Archaea > Methanobacteriota > Methanobacteria > Methanobacteriales > Methanobacteriaceae > Methanobacterium_D. Next base: position 17,013 of record JAEYSH010000061.1, read on the forward strand.
ATGTTTTTTTTAAGGTGTATCCAGTCATCGGTTTGTAAGTTAGAAGACCTAAAATTGCATTGGATAATGACATTAAGTGCCCCATTTAAATTTTTATATGAAACTTGTTATATATAACTTGTATCATAATATAGAACATGTTATATATAAATTGATCCATTATTTAAATACTGCTAAAAATATTTTAAAACTAAAATAATTAACACTAAATTAATTTTAAATTAAAATAATATCTAAATACTATATTAAATGAAAAAAAGAGTGCAAAAAGCTAAAATTGTTCCAATTGAGCCCTTTTAGATAGCTCTTGAGTTCTTAAAAATATATAATTTTCATCATTCATATCCTTATTAAATTCAAGAATTTTTTCTGATTCATCACTGATTTCAATTCTATTATTCAAAATCTCATTGATTATATTTCTAATAAGCTTCTCTGTTTCTAATAATATATCTTCAGGCACCTGTTCATGAAAATCACATTTTTCGACTACATCAAATAATTCTTCAGCATATCTAAGCTTTAAAAAAGAATCAGCTTCTTTATAATTATTAGAAATAAAGTTTAATACATTCTTTAATAAATTATAGTCCCCAAAATAGTTAATAATTAGAATTAAACTTCCAAGCGAACTATCATGCTTAACATCAAGTTCAGAATATAATTTTTCTTTTAATTCCACACCCCAAAGTTTTTCCTGGTCTTTAGAAATATTATAACTTTTATATTCTTCTAAAACCCCATCTTTCCACATAAAAGATTCGTTACCCAAATAATCAAAGTAAATTTCTTTTGCATTATTAACCACAATTTAGCCCCCAAGCTTAATCTTAAATATATTTGTCAATAATCATAAACATGAAACGTTTGAATAAAGCACTATTAGTAATTGATGTACAGAATGAATATTTTACTGGCAAATTACCAGTTTCATATCCAGAAAATAGTTTTCAAAGTATCCTTAAAGTTATAGACTTTTCTAATCAAAAAGACATTCCAGTAGTATTAATACAGCACACTAATACTGGAGAAAATACATTTACATTTAAAAAAGGCACTTGTGAACATGAAATACATGAGGATGTTTTAAAAAGAGATTATAACAAAATTATTGAGAAACATTTACCCGGTAGTTTTACAGGGACTGAATTAGAATCATGGCTTAAAGAAAATAATATTGAAACAGTTACAATTTGTGGATATATGACGCAAATGTGCTGTGATACAACTGCACGACAAGCTATGCATCGGGGCTATAATGTTGAGTTTTTAAGTGATGCTACTGGAACACTTGATATTTCAAACTCTGCTGGAGAAATATCGGCTCCAGAATTGCATAAAGCTATTTTAGTAACTCAAGCCATGAGATTCAGCAAGGTCATATCTACAAAAGAGTGGATAAATGATCTTAAAGAATAAATAGAATGAATTCCAAAAAAGACATTTTCGATTTCTTTAAAAAAATCTGGAGATACAAAATGCAAATTACAGAACACGTACACGCAATAAAAATTCCTTTTCAAGTTAAAACTGACTCAGGAGTACTTGAAAGGTTCGTATATTCTTACTTGATAACTGGAAAACAAATATGTTTAATTGACAGCGGCGTGGTATCTTCAGAAGGTGTAATTTTTGATTATATGGATAAAATTGGTTTAAAGCCTGAAGATATCTCTCTAATGATCCTAACACATTCTCATCCAGACCATATTGGTTCTGCAAAATCAATTAAGGAAAAATCAGGTTGTAAAGTAGCAGCACATCCGGGTGAAAGATCATGGATTGAAGATATAGATTTACAGGCTAAAGAGCGTCCCGTACCCAATTTTCATTCCCTTGTTGAAGGATCTATTGAGGTTGATGAAATTCTTGAAGATGGAGATAACCTTGGTTTAGGAGATAACATTAATCTTAAAGTTATCCATACTCCAGGGCATTCTAAAGGCTCTATTTCTCTTTTAATTGAAAAAGAGGGAGTTCTTATTACAGGAGATGTTATTCCAATAAAAGGAGATTTACCTATCTACGATGATCCTAATGAGTCAATTCAATCTATTGAAAAACTCAGAGAAATAGAAGGAATTAATGTTTTATTATCTGCATGGGATAAACCTAAAGAAGATAATGATGCATATAAAGTCATGGATGAAGGTATAAATTATTTAAAGCAAATTCAATTATCAGTTGAAAAAATAGCAGATGTAAATCCAAATATGGATCCATTAGATTTTTGTAAAGCTGTTTTAAAAGATTTAGGAATACCTGAAATGGCTGCAAATCCAATTGTTGTCAGATCTTTCCAATCAAACTTAAAAAATCTATAATTTGGTTAAATGGAAACTAAATTTCATTTACCATACTTATTCTATTTTCCTTAGTGTAAAATCCATTTTTAATATAAAATTCTTCTGCAGGGATTTCTTTATTTGTTAAAAGAACCATACGTTTGTAGTCCTCTTTTATAAGACTATTTTTAATATAATTCATTAATTTTGTTCCTACTCCATTTCCCTGTTTTAAATTAGAAACAAAGAACTCATCGATGAAGAACTCTTTTCCCATCCACCATGATCTTGTGTGTCCAAAGCAAACAGCCACAATTTCAGAACCTTCATATGCTACAAAGCCATTAAAAACAGGGTTTTTAATTAATTCTATTAAATAATTTCGAGCTTGTTCAATGGAAACCCAATCATCGTACCAGGGATAATCTGAAAACACTTCTTTGAACAACTTTGCGCATTTATCAATATCTTTAAAGTTAAATTTCTTAAATGTTAATCCTTGATATTCATTTTCTAATTTAATTTCATTATAATTAACAAAATGATAATTTAAATGTTTTGAAATTATATTATCTGAAAAATGGTCATGGATATGTTCCATTACAGTTTTAACGGGCATTTTTATCACTCCCTATTTCAGTTTAGTAACTAAACTGTTTATTAAAAATAAAATTATATTTCATCCTTTAAAAATGCATCGATGTATTCTTCAATTTTACTTAAAATTAGAACAAAATAATCTATTTCTTCCACTTTAAAATTACCTAAATAATTGATAAATTCCTCAGCCATTAGTTCATGCTGTTTAGAAATGATCTTAAAGACATCTTCGCCTTTGGGAGTTAAAGATAAAATTATTTCCTTTCCAAAGTCTTTATTTCTTTCCTTATGAATAAATCCTTTACTTTGAAGCTTATTTACAACTTGAGAAATTGCGCCTTTGGTAATATGAAATATATAGCTTAATTCTGTAACTTTATTAGCTCTTTTACTCCCGATAGCTTCAATTACATGAATTTCCGAAGGAAAGAGCCTTTCATCATTTCCAATATCAATACTCATTTTTTCAAATTCATTGAACTTTTTAGTAGTTCTAAGAAATTGAATTAATAACTTATGTAAACTTTCGTGGGTAATTTGGTCTGTTTTCATTTATTTCACATTAAAATTTTAAAATCTCAACTCTTCTCTGCGCTTTGAGTTCATAACCTGATCAAAAAGAACTGACCCACAAATTTGGTTTGCATTTTCAAAAATTTGCTTTGCATTCAATCCTTTTTCTTCTAAAAAATCCCATAAATGAACTAATTCAAGAAGATCATCTCGAAAATCAGGTGTTCCATTCCTAATTGTAGCTGAAATAAGTCGGTATTCTACATAAAGTTCAGGAGCAGATTCTAAATAAGGAGGAATCCAGTGTACAAGTTTATAACTTAAATCTATATCATTTTGAACAAATGTGTTTATTTCAGACTTTTCTAAGGCACTTGAATCCTTATAAATTTGAAATAATTCCTCAAATAAAGGTTGATTTTCTTCTCGGTTCACCAAGCTCAAATCATTACGTTTAAATGGAATTTGAGTTATTATTTCTTTAAATTGTTCCACATTTGACATAAAACTGCCTAAAAAAAGTAAAATTAATTGAATCGCCAATTTTAGGCAAACTCAATTGTGCTTGGAGGTTTATCACTTACTGAAAGTGAAACATGGGTTACTTCTGGAACTTCAGCAGTAATTCTTGCTGAAATTGTTCTAATCATATCCCATGGAAGTTCAGGCACATGAGCAGTCATTGCATCCCACGATTCAACCATTCTGAGAACTACAAGGTATCCAAAGTCTCTTATATCCCCTTTAACACCTGTAACCTTAGTATCAGTTAAAACCGCGAAATATTGCCATAGGGTTTCATCTAAACCTTCTTTTTTAACTTCTTCTTCAACTATGGCGTTTGCCTTCCTGCAAATTTCAATTTTTTCCTCAGTAAGTTTGCCTACAACACGAACAGCAAGTCCAGGGCCAGGGAACGGTTGCCTATTAACCATTTCATCAGGAAGTCCCATTTCCGAACCTATAATCCTTACTTCATCCTTATAAAGTTCCCTTATAGGCTCTACAAGTTCTAAAACCAATCCATGAGGTAATGCAACATTATGGTGAGATTTAATTTTTCCCTCACTTTCGATCCAGTCGGGAGCAATAGTGCCCTGAACTAAAAATTTGGCACCTATTTTTTCAGCTTCTCTTTCAAAGACGTTTATAAAGATTTCACCTATTATCTTCCTCTTTTCTTCTGGATCTTCTACTCCTTCAAGTGCATTTAAAAATTCATCTTTAGCATTAATACAATCAAAATTTAAACGTTTTTCAAATGTTTTTTGTACATATTCAGCTTCTCCTTCACGAAGAAGTCCATGATCTACAAATATTGCTATAAGATTATCTCCAATTGCTTCAGAAACTAAAACCGATGCAACAGAACTATCAACACCACCAGATAGGGCTATTACTGCCTTTTCATTCCCTATTTCATTTTTAATATTTTCAATTGATTCCTTTATAAAATCAGATGGATTAAGCATATTTTCACCTAAAAATTCAACTTTTGTGACTACCAAAAAAATTTGGAGTAATAAAATCCAATTTTCCATTTTTTTTTTGTTTACTCTTAATTTGAAAGATTTTTTAATATTAATATAATTAAATTATATTTTTAACTTTATAATTCTCTGGCTTCCACTTTAATAAAAAATTGTTTAGATATGTATAAATAATTAATGCCATAACTTTCATTAAACTGAATGATAAATTATTTTAGAGAGGTTTTTGAATAGTACTTACAAAATTTTAATTGTTTTGATGGTTATTATAGTGGCACTCATTGCATATTACTCCTATGAACAGAATAATCTTTCAGATACGCAAATTACCTAAAAAAGGTAATGATAATATGATTAATGCCAGTAATTTATTAAGCCAAGCTGATTCTTATGAAAACAATAAGGACTACACTAATGCAATTATTATGCGACAAAAAGCCTCTGAAGAAATATCAAATGCATTAAAAAATTATAATAGTGCATTAAAAAATGTAAACAGTGATTACACAGATTACTTAACAATGAAATCCTTTTATTACAAACTACCTCCAAATTAACAGATTATCAAATATATTACGATAATTTGATTACCAATTCATTAAATCCCGGACAGGACGTAGTTAGTCCAGATATAATAATGAAATACATAAATCGAATTAAATCTGATTTATCCACTTATAAAAATAATGAAAATGATATTATGGCTAAAAATCCTGATAAATTCAAATTCCTGAATTCAACTATGTACTGATATTTATAAAAAATCAAAATACATTAAACATTTAATAAACATTTAAAAACTAGTATATCCCTTTTAACAAACTATTTTTATATTAAATAACATATTTCAAATTCCATGTCGAAGATAAGTAAATTAGGAGAAATGAAGCCAGAAACTGCATTTCTTATTATTGGATTAATGTTTGGACTCTGTTTTGTCATTGCAACACCTGCACTCCAGGTTCCAGATGAATATGAACATTTTTACAGAGCTTTATACGTAAGCGAAGGCCATATATTCCCAGAAAAAGTTGGAAACATGTCAGGAGTTTACATTCCAGAAAGTGTGCAGTTAACTGCATCACAAATATCCGATGAATGGTTTACTTTTATTAAAGACAGAGACGACAAAATAAATTACACGAATCTTTTAAATATCAAATTTAATAGTCAAAATAGAGTTTTTGAAGATATTTCTAGAATTGCAGTTATCACGTATTCTCCAGTCCCTTACATTATCTCTGCATTTGCAATTACCATTGGAAAGCTTCTTAATTTACCTCCAATCCTGCTAATTTACCTTGGAAGACTGGCTAATCTTTTATCCTGGATTTTTTTAACATATCTTGCAATTAGGATAATGCCAGTTCATAAATGGGTTCTCTTCATGATTGCATTAATTCCAATGGCGTTATTTGAAGCAACTTCACTTTCAGCAGATAGTTTGATCCTGGGTTTATCATTTATAATCGTTGCAGTTTTCTTTAAATTTGCTTTTGATGAAAATAAAAAGATAATTAATAAAAAAGATATTTATATTTTATTTATATTGATTTTACTGCTTTCATTATCAAAACAAATTTATTTCGTCCTTCTATTATTGATTTTCCTCATACCTTCTGAGAAATTTGGAAGCAGAAAACAGATGTTTTTAGTAACCGGATTTCTATTTTTTGCCATCGTAATTATTAGTGGTGGCTGGAATTTACTTGTTAAAGACCTTTATGTCCCCATAGTTCCCCAAGTTTCTATTGCCGGCCAACTAGCTTATATTTTGGGAGATCCCTTGAGATTCCCATATGCACTACTTAAAACCTTTTTTTACAGAGGGTTTTCCTATCAACTTTTATTCGTAGGCAATTTCTGGCTTGATATTCCTTTACCAATGTGGTGGATTGGAGGTTATGTCCTTTCAATAATTCCTATCGCATTACTGGACAAAAGTAAAAATATAGTTAGTAGAAAACAAAAATTAATTTCACTTGCAATATTTATAATCATATTTCTCCTGGTTTGCGCTTTTGTTTATATTTCGTGGACTGTAGTCGGACAGAATATAATAGATGGTATTCAAGGCAGGTATTTTATCCCAATATTACCTCTGCTGTTCCTTTTACTGTTTAAAATTAGAGACTTCAGTAATTATAAAAATAAAAAATTTAATTTAATTCAAAATAATCTAAACTCAATAATCATATGCTATACTGTGATTTATCTCTTAATTACAGTTTTAATTTTTTTATCAAGTTATTTTATTTAAATTATACTTTTGTAGTTCTATTTTGTTTATTACAAACTCTGGATTAATTTAAATATTACTCAATATAACTGGAGAAACCACTGTATTTCCTATTTTAAATTAAATTTAATAAATTGATATCTGTTAAATATAACAATTAAAAAATAATATTAATGCTTTTCTATTATCCATTAATCTTATTTTTAATTATTAAAAAATTTTATATGCAATAAACTTATAAAAACTTAAAATGTTATAATTAATAGTATTATGGAATAGTAAATAGAATTTTAATAATTAAATTCCAATTTTTATCATAAAGATATATAAATTTTAAAAAATATATTATGATTAATTGAGTTATTTTTATTAACGGTGATTATTGATGACTGATACAAGAGAGAGTACTATAGATAAACTTATTAAAAATCAGACAGACAGGACGCATATACAATTTTTCCGTTACATTTTTGTAGGTGGGGCTGCATTTATAGTAGATTTTGTTTCTTTATTTATATTAACAGATTTTTTTGGTATTTATTACATCATTTCAGCAACATTAGCATTTATATTAGGATTAATAGCCAATTATGCATTAAGTATAAGTTGGGTTTTTAATAAACGTACTCTGGATAATAAAAAGTCAGAATTTGCCATTTTTGCAGTTATTGGAGTTATAGGCGTTATTTTAAATGCATTATTTATCTGGATATTTACCGAATATATTGATCTTTATTATTTAATTTCTAAAATTATTGCTGCAGCATTAATCTTATTCTGGAACTTCTTTGCTAGAAAAATGACGTTATTTAGGTAAATAAAAAATTAAAAATAAATTAAACTATTTATTAAAACTTACAGAAATTCTTATGAGGGAACATTAACATGAGCCAAAAAACAGCGATAATTATAGGAGCAGGACCTGCAGGACTCACTGCGGCCTATGAATTAATCGATAAAACTGATATTAAACCAATTATTTACGAAATGAGTGATGAAATAGGTGGAATTTCTAAAACTGTTAAATATAAAGGAAACAGGATAGATATCGGAGGGCACCGTTTTTTTTCTAAATCAGATAGGGTTATGAAATGGTGGCAAAATATAATGCCCCTTCAGGGTGCTCCTGCAAAAGATGACAGAATACTGGGTAGGGATATACCACTTAAAACTGAATGCTTAAAAAGAGAGATTAAACAGGAAAACCCAAAAAAAATCGCTGCACCTGATCCAGAAAAAGGAGATAAAGTGATGCTAAACCGTGGGCGTCTTTCACGTATTTATTTTCTTAGAAAATTTTTTGATTACCCTGTTTCACTAAATTCCAACACGATTATGAATTTAGGCGCTTTAAGAATGCTTAAAATAGGTTTAAGTTATTCTAAATCTGTAATATCCCCAATTAAAGAAGAAAAAACCCTTGAAGATTTTTTTATAAATAGATTCGGCAAAGAACTTTATTTAACATTTTTTGATGATTATAATAAAAAACTATGGGGCGTTTCATGTAGTGAGATTGCACCAGACTTTGGAGCGCAGAGGGTGAAAGGTTTATCCATAATGAAAGTAGTCACTCATGCAATGAAATCTCCATTTAAAAATGATTCATCGTTAGAGCAAAAAGAAGTAGAAACAAGTCTAATAGAACAGTTTATGTACCCTAAACTTGGACCTGGACAAATATGGGAAGAAGTTGCAAGAATTATTACTGAAAACGGTGGAGAATTACATTTTAATCATGAAGCTGTTGGAATTGAACATGATGGAAATGATATAACAAAAATTAAAGTTAAAGACCATGAATCTGGTGAAATTAAAACATTTGAAGGAGATTATTTCTTCTCTACAATGCCAGTTAAAGATCTTATTAATTCCATGAGCAATGTTCCTGATGATATCAACGAAATTGCAAATGGATTATTATATCGTGATTTTATAACAGTTGGATTATTGCTAAATGAACTTAAAATAAAAAATGAGACTAAACAAAAGACCATTAATGATATAGTTCCAGATAACTGGATTTACATACAGGAAAGAGATGTTAAACTTGGTAGACTTCAAATATTTAATAATTGGAGCCCATATCTTTTAGAAGATAATAGTAAATCCTGGATTGGACTCGAATATTTTTGTAATGAAGGCGATGAATTATGGAACGCTTCTGATGATGACTTTGCAAGCTTTGCTATAGATGAACTTGCAAAAATTGATATAATTAATAAAGAAGACGTTCTGGATAATGTTGTCATAAGAGTTCAAAAAACATACCCTGCTTATTTTGGTACATATGATCAATTTGATAGCGTTAAAAACTTCACTGATAACTTCAGTAACTTATTTTTAATTGGTAGAAATGGAATGCACCGTTATAATAATATGGACCATTCAATGCTCACTGCAATGACTGCAGTTGAAAATATAATCAATAATGTAAATTCTAAAGAGAATTTATGGTCCATTAACGCTGAAGAAGAATATCATGAAGAAAAATAGATCGTAAATAATAAATCATATATGTAATAAAAATAAATGTATGCGTATTAACTACCGGAAAATAATTGCAGATTTTCGGTTTATTCTCTTTATTTATTTAACTGTAAGCTTTTTAGGTATATTTCTTTTAAAATATTTCCAATATCCAGTAAATGCTGATGGAATAGCCTATATAAGCATTGCTAATACTTATGTCAATGGAAATTTGGATAATGCTATAAATGGATACTGGGGACCACTATTATCATGGTTAATTGCACCATTTTTATTATTTAATCCTTCACCAATAGATACGTTAATCATTGGCGAAATAATTTCGGTAATAGTTGGTTTTTTTATTTTAATTGGAATAAGATCACTTTCATCTAAATTTATGATGAATGAAAATTTAAGAATCATCATAATGTATACTTCAATAGGATTAGTTTCCTATTTCTGGCTTCGTGCTATATCCCCTGATTTATTGATATTATGTTTTTTAATTTTTTATTTAAACATAATATTTAGCAAGAATTATATAAAAAATCAAAATAACGGATATTATTGTGGTTTACTTGGTGCTTTTGCATTTTTAAGTAAAAGTTACGCATTAGCTTTCTTTCTTTTCCATTTTATCCCCTTTAATTTCCTACATTATAAAAAAGTTACATCTAATGAAGATAAATCAAAAGTAATTAAAAATCTCCTATTAGGCCTAATTGTCTTTTTCATAATAAGTGGAGCATGGATCGGTGTTATTAGCGATAAATACGGTAAAATTACTTTAGGAACCTCCGGTGAATATAATCAAAACTTAATGGGGCCTAGTTCTACAGGACATCCCGTATTTTTTAATGGATTGATCCACCCACCTAATAAAAGCGCCCTAAGCTCCTGGGATGATCCCTATTACATAGAAATTGCTTCATGGAGTCCCTTAAAATCATGGAAATATTTTAATTACCAGATGCAGTTAATATGGAAAAATATTCATGATTCTATTGACATATTGCTCTCTTTTTCTTATTTATCCCTGATTATTATATTATTTTATATTCTATTAGCGCTCAAATCTTCTAAAGATAATCTATTAAAAGGCAAATTAATTTATCCATTATTAACTATAGCAATTTTTTCAGCAGGTTACGTTTTAATTCTTGTTGAAGAGCGTTATTTATGGATTGTATATATTCTTTTGCTTCTAATGGGAGGTTTTATGTTAGAAAGAGCATTTCAGCACAAATTTTTCAACAAGGAAGTACGCTATGTAATTATTATATTATTTATCTGGTCATTTTTAGCGCTTCCAGCTGCCAGTTTCACCCATGTAACACAGGGAAATATTGATACAGAAGGAGTTTACGATCTAAGCCAGCATTTGAGGATGGATTATGGAGTCAGTGGAAACATAGCATCAAATGATAGGTGGCAAAAATCATTATACCTTTCTTTTTATCTAAATAGCAAATATTACGGTCAAATTAAACCTAATATCAGTGATACTGAGCTGAAAAGCGAATTAGAATCAAATAATATAGATTATTACTTCGTTTGGGATAATTCTAATAATAATTGGAAACTATTATCTCATTATAACGAAATAACTGGGGGAAAATTCGATTCCCTCAAAGTTTACTCTATAAAAGAAAAAAAGTTATAGATTAAATAATTACCTTGAAGAATAGTTTTTACATACTTCATAGAAATTTTTAAATAATTCTGGACCATTTTCAGTATGATAAACCTCAGGATGGAATTGAATTCCATATAGCGGTTTTTCTTCGTGTTTCATAGCCTCTATACCACATATTGATGAATCTGCAAGTAGCTTAAATCCTTCAGGTAATTTTTGCACTTCATCTTTATGAGATGCCCAAACTTTCATAGTGTCTCCCAATCCTTTGAATATGTCATTTTCATCCTTTATGCTAATTTCAATTTTTGCATAGCTTTCAATTCCGGCAGCACCAATTTCTCCACCAAAAGCTTGTGCAATTATTTGATGTCCAAGACATATTCCTAAAATAGGTAAATCTAATTCTTTTACATATTTAAAACAATTTCCTGCTCTTTCAATAGATGGGCCCCCACCAAGTATAATTCCTGCAGGTTCTTTTTCATTTATTTTCTCTAAAGCAGTTGAATTTGGAATAATCTCTGAAGGAATCTTCAAATAATGTAAAGTCCGGTGAATTCTATGATTATACTGTCCATGATTATTTACAACTAATATTTTCATTATATATCTCCTAATTAACATTTATTCATAAATTATGTTATCTTAAAGTAGAAAATTGTAAAATTATAAAATTTTTAAATTGATACATGACTTCAAGGGTCGTTCCTATTGAATATTATCAGTATTCAATATATCTAAATGATTTTAGATATTTTGTTATTAATATTCTATTATTTATACTAATTTAATATAAAATCTAATAACCTTTTTTCAAATTATAAAATGATTATACTTTTTAAAAATAGTCCAATTGAGTAATTCAGATTAAAAATAAAGTTTGATCAATTGAAATTACAAAAATTAAAGACTGTTACTTTCCTATTCTCCTATAAACCCCTATATCAATCTCGATGGTAATTTAAATATTAAAATTTATATATTCTTATGCTGTTTAATCTTAAATTTCTGTGTTCCAATAATGAGATTATAGTTAAGTATATCTTTATTTGTACACATATTTCAGTTATAATTTAAATAATTAAAGGGGATAAAAAAATGGAAATTAAAGACATAATTTATATAATAATAGCTATTATACTTGCAGTGATTGCATTCTACCTATTTATCTGGCTTTTACCAGTAATCATCATTCTCGTCATAGCATATGTTATATACATATTACTAAAAAGCAGAGATAGATACTAATTTATCTATCTGAAAACATTTTTTATTATATACTCAACAAATACATCCAATTTATTTTTATTATTTAATTTAAGGCGGTTAAATGAAAGATCTAACTACTATAAAAATGGAAAAAGGATTACTATACGAAACAATTATA
>JAEYSH010000107.1 GCA_023434825.1 Methanobacteriota archaeon
CTAATAACTGTTTCATCTTTTTTTATAAGATTTAATTCATTTTGACCTTTATTACCTTCTTTAACATTGATCATGCATTTTTTTGCAATTTTTTTGCTTTTTTCGTCCATTAATGAAAAAATTTCCATTCCATTTAATTCATTTTCATTATATCCAAGCATTTTTGCGAATCTATCATTATAAAATATTAATGAACCATTAATATCCGTTGATACAATTCCTTCATCAGCATTTTCAACTATTCCCCTGTATTTTTTCTCACTTTTTTGGAGTGCTTTTTCAATAATCATTCTTTTATCTATTTCATCCTTTGCTGCCTGGTAAAGAGACTCATTTTCTTTTAATGCAATAATTTGGCGTATTATTACTAAAAATACTAAAGATCCAACGCCATAATCAAGTATATAAAGATATTGTGAAACCAAATTCCTGTAAGCCCAAACAAGACAAATATAAGATATTGCAACTAAAATAAGAGGAACATATAAATTCCAGTTAATTTTGGTAAAATAAGAAAGAAAATTAGGCATTAATTTATCAAAATCAATTTCGTAATTTGTTATAGAAGATACAGCAGCGAGGCCAATCAAGATGTAGCCAGAAATCCAACCAGCATCAATTAAACTTCCAGAACTATATCCTCCACTTATAGTATAGTAAGTATAGATGAAATCAGAGACTATTTGAATAACTACACCTATTGAAAGAAGAAACAGCGCCGTTTTTCTATTATTTTCTCCTATTTTAAATAACAAGTTTATTAAAGCAATGAACAAGAAAAAGTCTAAAAAAACGTAGAATAATGATATTACAAATTCACTGGTAAAAATGTTCATTGATTCTGTCATGGGGATAATAAGAATAGTTAAGAAAATCAATGCTGCAGAAATGATAATCATCATCATATCAAAAAACATTTTTAGCTGATTTAAAGGAGTTAATTTCTCATTTGAAAAAAAGATGACCGCAAGAATGAAGAGAATATAATAAATGATATAAAAGAAATCTGCAGGCAAAGAGTTGGAAAAAATTGATCCCAATTCATAAAAACCCCAAAAGACATCACCTATAAAAAAAGATGTCTGTGCAACAGCCAGAAATATCCATGCAAGATAAATTTTTGATCCCCTGCTTTTTGAAACTTTTACAGCATAAAATAAAATAAAAACAACAATTAAATTTATTATTGTAGTAAAAGTATTGCTAAAATAAACATTATAAGGATTATAATTACTGAGTATAACTAAAATGAGCGAAAAAATACAAATTAATAAAATTCCCACAATTGAAGCAGATTTAAACTCCATCAAATGCTTAGATGAAAAAAGATTGATTTGATGACCCCCACAGGAATAATTATTATTATATTATATGTAATATAGTGCTTATATACTTTAGCAGAACCTATAACTTTTTATATGCCTGAATTTAGTAAAATAATGTATTTTTATAGTGCATATTAACTTTAAAGGATTAATATTAACTATATTAACCCCATTATTAAATTAATCTCATAAATCAGCAATCTATATATATAATGCTTTTTAATTTTAAAATATGCAAGAATTTGAGGAGATAATGAGTCCCGAAGAATATTATCAAATGCTTCAAGAGATGTATCTTGAAGATTCAGAATTAAATTTATCAACTGATTTTGAAGCTAGATCATCACTGGTTAAAATAAAACGCTTAAAAAGTGATGTTTTAAAATTAAGGCGTGAAATTACCCAAGATATGAGAAACATAAGAAATATGTATCTTGATGAGTCAATAATAGAGAAACCTAAATTATTTGGCTTAATAAAAATTGGAAAAACACTAAGTCCTACTGAAAAAAGGAAAAAACTACTTTATGAAAAGGAAAAAAATCTAGCTCCTTATGAAGATATTGTCACAATGATAGATAATTATGTAGAACAAATTGAAGATCTGGAAAAATATATTAAAAGTGAAGCTCTGGATGACTATTCACTTCCAAAGTATAGAAAAGTGACTAAAGGAGAATAGTTAATAACTCTTTTTGTTTTAAAATAAAAAAATGGAAGCTAATTACTTCCATCTAGAGATAATGGGTTAAATCCACCTTCTCTTCAGTTTTTATCTTTTTCATTGCCTTTTTGAAATATTTCATTTCAACATTATCGGCGTCTATGTTGCCCCTTAGGGTAAGCATTACAGCTTCACGGCAAACGGCTTCGATATCTGCTCCAGAGTACCCTTCTGAATTTTTAGCAAGGTATTCCAGTTCAACATCACCTGCAAGAGGCATATTTTTGGTGTGAACCTTGAATATTTCAAGTCTTGCATCTGCATCAGGTTCGTCCACTTTAATGTGTCTGTCAAACCTTCCAGGTCGAACAAGAGCGGGATCAAGGATATCTACTCTGTTAGTTGCAGCAATAACCGCAACATCTTGAAGTTCTTCCATTCCATCAATTTCAGTTAGAAGCTGGTTTACAACTCTCTGGGTTACACCAGAATCAGCGCTTCCCCCACCTCTTGTTGTTGCAATGGAGTCTATTTCATCAAAGAAGATTACAGTTGGTGCAGTTTGTCTTGCTTTTCTGAAAACTTCTCTTACCCCTTTTTCAGATTCTCCAACCCATTTAGAAAGTAATTCAGGGCCTTTTACTGCAATGAAGTTTGAATCACTTTCATTTGCAACTGCTTTAGCAAGGAGTGTTTTACCTGTTCCTGGAGGTCCGTAAATTAGAACACCTTTAGGTGGTCTCACTCCAAATTTTTCAAAGTTTTCAGGATATTTAAGTGGCCATTCAACAGCTTCCTGCAATTCCTGTTTAGCTTTTTCAAGTCCCCCAATATCATCCCATTTGATATCCGGAACTTGAACCAGGACCTCACGAAGTGCTGATGGCTGAATTTCTCGAAGAGCATCTTTTAAATCTGCTTTTTTAACTACCATTTTTTGAAGAACTTCTTTTGGAATCTCTTCATCAGTTTTTATTTCTGGAAGAACTCTTCTTAAAACTCTCATTGCAGCTTCTTTAGCCAAAGATTCAAGGTCAGCGCCTACAAATCCATGGGTAACATCTGCAATTTCGTCTAAATCTACATCTTCTTCCAGTGGCATTCCTCTGGTGTGTATCTGTAGAACTTCTTTCCTTCCTTCCTTATCTGGAACACCTATTTCGATTTCTCTGTCGAATCTACCGGGTCTTCGTATAGCCTGGTCAAGTGCATCTACTCTGTTAGTTGCACCAATTACCATAACCTGACCTCTGGCTTTAAGACCATCCATAAGGGTTAATAGCTGAGCAACTGTCCTCCTTTCTACTTCCCCAGTAACTTCTTCACGTTTAGGTGCAATAGCATCTATTTCATCTATAAATACTATTGATGGAGCGTTTTCTTCAGCTTCTTCAAATATTTCTCTGAGTCTCTCTTCAGATCCACCTACATATTTGCTCATAATTTCAGGACCGTTAATGGTTATGAAATGAGCATCACTTTCATTTGCAACTGCTTTAGCAAGGAGTGTTTTACCTGTTCCTGGAGGTCCATGCATTAATACACCTTTAGGAGGTGAAATTCCAAGTCTTTCAAAGAGTTCTGGTCTTTTAAGCGGGATTTCAATCATTTCCCTGACTTTTTTAACTTCTTCCTTAAGACCACCTATGTCTTCGTAAGTGACATCAACAATGTTTTTAACACCTTCTAATTTAGATACATCTACTGGTTCGGGCTGAATTTCAACATCAGTCATTTGTGTGACTTTTACTATTCCCGCTGGTTTTGTGGAGACTACTGCAAGTTTAATTTCTCCCATTGGAGCCACGTCTCTGAAGAATTCATCAAATAAACTTCCTCTCATTGATGTTGCTGGCTGTCTAAATCCAGATATTATCATATCTCCTTTAGAAAGTACTCTACCTGCAAAAGCTCCTCTTACGTCGCCCTGGACCATTATTTGATGTTCAACAGGTGCTAAGACTACTTTTTTTGCTTCTTTAGCATCAGCATGCCTTACTGTAACTTCTTCACCTATTGAAGCCCCTGCGTTTTTCCTTATGTATCCATCGATCCTTATAATTCCTAAACCAATGTCTGATTGGGATGATGCGACTGTCGCTGCAGTTAACTTGTTTCCTTCTATTTCTATTACATCTCCGTCGAGAAGATCTAATTTTTGCATGCAAGCTGGGTCTATTCTTGCTATTGCTCTTCCCACGTCTGCTTGTGAGAATGCTTCTGCAACTTTTAATTTCATTTCTTTATCAGTCATATTTACCCCCGTGATATTTTTTTTAAATAATTTATTCTAGTTAAAATTAATTTCCAATTTATGGAATGTTTTAGTAAACTATGGTTACTATAATAAAGTTGTAATTTATAGTATATAAAGGTTTTGGTTATAGTACCAAAATATACATTTTTTGACATGTTTTAACATGCCAATATTTAAAAATAAATCATTTATTCTATCTAAGTTCTAAAATTCAAATAATTTCAATCTTTTATGAATATATAACCATTTAAATTGGGTTAAAAATAAAAATTTTGAAAATAATTATCTAATTAAAGCACCGAATCCTTTTAATAGATTTTCAATCTCAAATCTAGCTTCTAAACTAATTACTTCATATTCAATGGTAATACTTATTTTTCCAGATGGAATTTGTTTTCCACTATAAATGTCAACTAAAGCTGCATCAACCACATTATCCATATTTTTTAAAGTAGTAACTATAATTTCAGGATCACAACTTTCTGGAAATACAGCAGAAATGTCAAATGATTTTCTTGGATAATTTTCAATTTTCCATCTTAAAAGTTGAGCATCACTTAATATTTCTACATTAGATAATTTGAGGTTTACAACCTTTTTATTTTGATTTAAAGTAACAAAATCTGGATATATTTCCTCTAATATTCCAACATGAACTTTTCCAGAATAAATATGTCTTAAACCAACTTCATTACCTATAGAATTTTTAAGAATTCTAATTTCCTCGCTTAAAGCAGATATTGCCTTATCTGACCTTCCAAGAGCAGCTTCAAGGTCATCGAGGTGTTTAGCCGCAGATCCCATGAGATGAACGAATCCATCCTCATCTTTATTTAAAATCATGTTGCTGAGTTCCCTGTAAACTGAGATAAATGTTTTATGTGTATCTTCAACATACCGATTTTCTGTCTGGATTGAATAGTATAAGTAAGGATTTTGTGCAACAATACGAGCTATCATATCAACCATTAAACCGTAAACAGGGCTTGCAAATTTCCTTGATTCTTTAACATCAATTTGAAGTCTTTCTATAGTTGAAGCTATTCCAATGTATGCAAAATGAGTTAGTCCCTGAACTACACTCATCATTTTATCATGATTTTGAGGAGTTGTCACAATTATTCTTGCATTTTCATTTTCAAGGAATTTATAAACTTTTTGGAACCATTTTCCCTCACTTTGAGGAGTTAAAACAACAACTTGACCGTCTAGGGATCTGATTCTCGGTCCAAAAAGAGGATGAGTAGGAATAATTTCAACACCTTCAGGTGCATATTTATACATAATTTCAGATGGTTTTTCCTTTACAGAGGTAACATCCATTAAAAGTGCACCTTTCTTTAAAAAAGGAGTAATTTGAGGAATAACAGATGAAACTGCACTAATTGGAACTGATAAAATTATAACATCAGCATTGGAAACCGCTTCTTCATTACTGGAAGTATATTTAACATCCATTTTTTTTGAAACTTTATCTCCAGTTATTTTATCTCTTCCAGTTATAATAACATTAAAATTCCTATTTCTTAAAAATTGAGCAATCCACTTACCCAATCCTTTCGTTCCACCTATCACTGCAATTTTCAGAGAATTACTCCCCTTTATTGTTTTTATAAAAAAAATTTTACTCTTTTTTATATTTCTTTTTTGAATATATAAAATATACAATAATAAAAAAAATATACTAAGTAAAAAGATAACAAAATTATCAAACTAAAAAGATGAAAAATAAAGAAATAATGAAAAACTACTAATTAAAAGCTATATTTCTATCGCTTTAATTTCTGCTTTTTTCTCTCTTCCGTCAATTTCTTCAATTGAACTTAAAAGCTCCATAACACTTTCGTTTTGGAAAATACCTTTAAATCCTCCAAATTCTGAAGAATCTTTTAAAAATAAACCTCTTCTTTTCATTGGAGAACCTCTTTCATTTAATGGATTAATTTCTACCATTATAGTTTCTTTACTAGCATCTGCAGGGGTTTTTACCAAGTATACGCCATTAACAGATGTTGGTACTCGCTGCCATGGTTTAACGTCTTTCAATGCTTCTTTGATTTTATTTTCCAATTCTTTTGACATTTTAAACACCTACTACTACTTTAAAAGAAGTTATATTTAAAATTATCATAAGTGAATACTAAATAATATTAATTGGTGTATAGTACAAACTTATTTTGAAATACTTTCAAAATCTGATAATAAATTATTTAATTGCTTTTTTATATAGAAAAACAAAGACAATAAAATAATAG
>JAEYSH010000134.1 GCA_023434825.1 Methanobacteriota archaeon
CTCCAATAGATGTACAAAAAGCATGGAGTAAAGAAAGAAGATAAATGTGGGATTTTCCCACAATTTTTAACTTTTTTTATATATTCTAATTTTATGAAGGAACTACCAGTGCCTGTGGAGCTGCTTGTTTAATACGTGTCAAAATCCATGCCATCTGGCGCCTATTTTGCTGGTCACATTCAGAACATACTGATTCAAGCTCTTTATCCCTTAGACTCTTTGCAGCTTGAAGAAGCACAATCCATGATATATGGCTTTCATTTGCAAGTAACCACAGATCATGGAGGTCGCGTACAAGTCCTATTCCTCCAGAACGAGGCCCATGGAAAATTTCTTTTCTTAAATCTTCTGGTTCACTTTCTTTATGTTCAGAGTATCGATCTTTGAATTTTTCAATATTTTGAACATGAGTTTTAGACCAGGAAGCTAGTAAATTACATGCAGAATAGACATCAGGTTCATCTTTGTGATGTTCTGCAATGTCTTTAAGTGCTTCTCCTAATCTTTGTTCACTTTGATGTACAAGCCCTATATAGTCAGCAACATGAATTCTCTCTTCTTGTTCTTCTGCTATTTTTTCTTGTTGAACGGGCCTTATTTGTCCTCTTTCATCAGACCCTAATTTTCCAATACTTTTAACTTCATCTATGATTTTTTCGCCTAAACTTTCGTGTTCTTCTCCAGATTCTTCAGGCCATCCATAATCATCTATTTTTCTTATCTTAACTGCAGCATATTTGTAATAGGGTTGTTTGCTTACAGGATCCCATTCAGTTATAGTAAGCTCATTTGCAGCTCTCGGATGCCCAGGTTTATCCCAGTAACCATAATGGAATGGAATAAAAATATGTCCAGGTATAATATCACCTATTAAAGCAGGGCCTTGTGTTTTGCCTCTCCTTGATTCTACTTCTAGTTTATCGCCCTCATTTATACCCAAATTTTTAGCATCTTCTTCTGATATTTGAATGAAACTATCTGGAGCTGCTTCATTTAATTCCTGTGATCTTGCAGTTTTTGTACGTGTATGGAAATGATATACTACACGACCAGTAGTTAGCATAAATGGATATTCATCATCAGGTTGCTCGTGTGGAGGTTGATAATCTGATTCTTTTAATATAGCTTTACCATTATAGGCTTTTGCAGTATATTCCTGAGGAGAAACTACAGCGCCAGTAACTAGATCATGACCATAATTTTCACAAATATCGGGATACGTTCTGAAATTACTATCCTCATATATACGTTCTGTGCCATCGGGATGATCCTCATTACAAGGCCATTGTATTCCAGAGCTACCAGTTAATCTTTCATAAGTAATTCCACTATAATCTACTAATTTACCTTTTGTACATTCCTTCCATGCATCAAATGTGCTTTCTGGATTATGCCATTTTACAAGGGGATTCCCATCCTTATCTTTAAAATCCATCCTTTTTGCATAATCTAAAAATATATCAAGATCTGATTTTGCTTCGCCTGGTGGATCAATTGCTTTATGAGATATATGGACTGTACGATCAGTATTTGTAAAAGTTCCCTCTTTTTCGCCCCATAAAGCTGCAGGAAGAACTACATCTGCTAGTTCAGCGGTTTCTGTAAGGAATGCATCATTTACTACCACAAATAAATCTTCTTTTGAAAGTATTCTTCTAATTCTTCTTAATTCTGGCAATGAAACTGCAGGATTTGTTGCTACAATCCATAGCATCTTTAATGATCCCTGTTCTGCATATCTAAAGATTTGCATGGCATGGGTTGGTGGTACCCATCCGGGAACTGTTCCTTTTTCTACATTCCAGAGTTCTTCAAGCTCATGTATATGGTTTGGATTGTCCCAGTTACGAAATCCCGGTAAAGCTCCATCATCCCCACATTCACGAGTATTTTGTGCTGTAGGTTGTCCATTCATTTGTAGTATACCTGATCCTGGCTTTCCAATAAGTCCTCTTAGAAGATGCATGTTATTAACCTGACATGCTGCCACAGTTGCTTGCTGTGACTGATATACTCCCTGAAGAACTGTAGAAAATAAGGTAGGAGTAGTCCCTATAATTTCTGCACTTTGTTTTAATTGTTCTGCTGGTACTCCTGTAACCTCTTCTACTTTATCTGGAGTCCATCTGGATACGACTTCTTTTAATCCTTCAAAACCAGATGTATGTTCCTTAATATATGATTGATCTATATTGCCTGATTCAATCATTAAATTCAGAATACCATTCATTAAAGCAACATTTGTACCTACTTTAGGTGCTAAATGAATATCTGCCTTTTCTGCAGAATATGTTAATCTTGGATCAATTACAATAAGCTTTGGAGGATCCTCACCAGCAAGCCTATCAAGAATTCTCATCCATAGCACAGTTTGTTGAGAAGCCATATTATGGCCCATAAGGAATAATGTATCTGTAAAGTCTATATCTGAATAAGAACCAGGTTGCCCATCTGATCCAAATGTTTCCATTAAAGCTTGAGCCGCAGTAGCTGTGCATAACCTTGTATTACCATCCATATGAGGAGTTCCAATTCCTGCTTTTCCAATAACCCCTATTGTATAATATTCCTCGATAAATAACTGTCCTGTCGTGTAGAATCCTATTGCATTACCCGTATAATTGTCTATAACCTCTTTAGAACGTCTGTCAATTAACTCCATAGCTTCATCCCAGCTTGACTCTTCAAGTTTACCATTTTTCCTTATCAATGGTTTAGTAAGGCGATTTGGACTGTGATTTGCTATCCATCCATGCAATCCTTTAGGTCCAAGACGGCCTTTATTTACACGATCTTCAACACGTCCACGAACACCTACAATTTTACCCTCTTTCACACCTATATCAAGTCCACAATCATTTGAACATAAAAGACATGCAGATTGAACCCATTCATCTGGTTCTTCAAGAATTCTTTCATCTTTTCTAACTGGCCATTCTCCTTTATAAGGAGTTCTTTCTCCCCAAATATTACCAATACTATCATGTGTTTGTTTTAAAGCATTCGAATCGTCTAAACAGCCTGGAGTCTTTTTCATAAGATCATCTCCCAAAGTTAATAATTAATTATATATAATTATTACAATAATTAAAATTTTATCTATTTTGCAAAATATGATAGAAAAAATAATATTCGAGGAATAACTAACTATATTAGACATGGATGAATTTTTTAATTTTTAAATTTGGATAGATTTGATCCCCAATCCCTGTTATCCTATATATACTTTGTATAAAAAAATAAATAGAAAACTTTATTTATGTTGTATGGATAGACCCTACATTATATACATAAAAATCATTTATCACATAAGTGAATAAGGTGATCTAATGGCAGAAGAAAAAAATGTACAAGAAACTACTGAAGAACCTAAAATAGGAGTATACGTTTGTCACTGTGGTATCAACATCGGCGGTGTTGTAGACATAGAGGCAGTTAAAGATTACGCAGCAACACTCCCTAACGTTGTTGTAAGTGAAGAATACAAATACTTCTGTTCAGATCCAGGTCAAGAAATGATCCAGAAGGACATTAAAGAAAAAGGATTGAACAGAGTAGTTGTAGCAGCATGTTCACCAAGGCTTCACGAGCCAACATTCAGAAGATGTGTTCAAGAAGCTGGATTAAACCCATTTTTATTTGAATTTGCAAACTTAAGGGAACACGATTCATGGGTACACATGAACGAACCTGAAGCAGCAACTGAAAAGGCAAAAGACCTTACAAGAATGGCAGTTGCAAAAGCAAGATTATTAGAAGCACTAGAATCATCCAAAGTAAGCGTGACTGACTCAGCTTTAGTTATAGGTGGTGGAGTCGCAGGAATTCAATCAGCTCTCGATTTAGCTGACATGGGATTCAAAACTTACCTCGTAGAAAAACAGCCTACAATCGGTGGAAGAATGGCTCAGTTAGATAAGACATTCCCAACTCTCGATTGTTCCATGTGTATTCTCGCACCTAAGATGGTGGATGCAGGTAAGCACGAAAATATCGAACTTATTTCTTACGCAGAAGTTAAAGATGTAGAAGGATACATCGGTAACTTCAAAGTAACCATTGAAAAGAAACCTAGATATGTAGACGAAGAAAGCTGTGTAGGATGCGGTTCCTGTGTAGATGTCTGCCCAATCGAAATTCCAAACTACTTCGACGAAGGTATTGGAATGGTAAAAGCAGCATACATCCCGTTCCCACAAGCAGTACCATTACTCGCTACAATCGATAAAGATTACTGTATTGAATGTAACCTCTGTGACCAGATATGTGAAAGAGGAGCAATTCAGCACGACCAGCAGCCAGAAGATGTTGAAATCGAAGTAGGTACCATTATAGTTGCAACTGGTTACGACCAGTTCGATGCTAACGAAAAACTCGAATATGGATACGCTGACAACTCAAACGTTATCACAGGTCTTGAAATCGAAAGACAGATCAACGCATCAGGACCAACAGAAGGTAAAATCTTAAAACCATCAGACGGTCAAAAACCAAAAAGTATGGCTTTCATCTTATGTGTAGGTTCAAGGGACGAAAAAGTCGGAAACGAGTACTGTTCCAGGGTTTGCTGTATGCACGCCATGAAGAACGCTCAACTCGCTAAGGACAAAATGCCTGACTGTGAAGTTGCTATCTACTACATGGATATTAGGGCCTTCGGTAAAGGATTTGAAGAGTTCTACAAACGTTCCCAAGAAAAATACGGTATTAAGTTCATAAGAGGACGACCAGCAGCAGTTCTCGGAAACCCTGACGAAACATTAACCGTCAGATCTGAAGACAGCTTACTTGGAAAAGTAACTGAATACAACTATGATATGGTTGTACTTGCAGCAGGTTTAGTACCACCAGCAGGTGCAAACGAATTAAGACAGACCATCGGTCTCTCCAAGAGTGCTGACGGTTTCTTAATGGAAGCTCACCCAAAACTCAGACCTGTAGACACACTCACTGAAGGTGTATTCCTTGCAGGTGTAGCACAAGG